>CAZTRS010000064.1:0-1632 GCA_964616795.1 uncultured Candidatus Saccharibacteria bacterium | reverse complement strand
AGAGAAAAATTACAGAGAAGTGTTGGCGGAGTCAAAAATAATTATTGGTAATCTTCCGGAATCTTATCAAAAATATTATCAAGCCAAAGGGTTTTTCAATGAAAATGAATATGCTTTGGCGTTAGCGGCTAGTGATTTAGTAATTGCTCGAGCTGGTAGTGGAACAATTTTTGAATTGTCAGCCGCGAAAAAACCATCTATTCTCATACCTTTGCCGGAAGCAGCTTCCGACCATCAAAGAGAAAATGCGTTTGCTTACCAAAAAGCCGGAGCTTCTATTGTTTTTGAAGAAAAAAATATACTACCAAATATGTTTTTGAAAGAAATGGTGGATTTACTTAATGATAAAGAAAAATTACTTGATTTGGGAAGTCGCGCTAATATGTTTTCTCAGCAGAATCCTTCAGAAAATATTGCCAAAGAGATATTCAAAATCCTAAAAGTTAATATATGACCAGGATAGTAGAATTTCAAAAGGCGTTTCGCGCCAAACAACCTGGTGTTAAGTATAAAGTCTAATTAAAATAATTATTGTGAATTTCAATATAATCATTAGATAAATATTTGAAATTTCACTACTTGGTATGATGACTCTTCGTAAAGAAATAATTAAAAATCCCAGAGTGCGTATTGCCCCTTCTCCAACGGGATATTTTCATATCGGTACAGCCAGAACGGCGCTTTTTAATTGGCTTTTTGCCAAAAAATATGATGGCAAATTTATTGTTCGTATTGAAGATACAGATAAAGAAAGATCTAAGTCGGAGTTTGAAAAAGATATTATTGAACAAATGAAATGGTTAGGGTTGACTTGGGACGAGGGGGTAGAGGTGGGGGGAGATTTCGGACCTTATCGTCAAAGCGAATGTTTAGATCTTTACGAAAAATATTTACGACAATTAGTGCAAGAAAATAAAGCTTATTATTGTTTTTGTTCATCCGAAGAATTGGAAATTAAAAAACAGGAAATGACTGCCCGAGGGGAATCTCCAAAGTATGATGGTCATTGCCGAAATCTTTCCGCCGAAGCGGTAAAAGAAAAACTAAAGAATAAAACTCCTTATGTGATTAGAATAAAAACTCCGGATAAAAAGATTGCCTTTAACGATATGGTTAGAGGCAAGGTAGAGTTTGATTGTTCTTTATTTGGCGACCAGGTAATAGCTAAAAGTTTTCGTGAGCCTCTTTATAATTTTGCCGTAGTAATAGATGACCATCATATGCGTATTTCCCATGTGATTAGAGGTGAAGACCATCTTTCTAACACTCCCAAACAAATTATTTTATATGAGGCATTGGAATGGGAAACGCCGGAATTTGGACACTTACCTTTAATTTTAGCGCCGGATAAATCCAAAATGTCTAAACGTTTTGGCGATGTATCTGTGGCGGAATACAGAAAAATCGGATATCTTCCGGAAGCTTTGTTTAATTTTATAGTTTTTTTAGGGTGGCATCCTGAAGAAAAACCCGGAGAAAGTATTAAGGAAATATTGGGTAAGGAAGAAATATTGAAATTGTTTGATATTAAAAGGGTTCAAAAAAGTGGGGCTATTTTTAATATAGATAAGTTAAATTGGATTAATAGTGAACACATTAAGAAATTGTCCATTGATGAATTAACCGAGAAAT
>CAZTRS010000063.1:1526-1679 GCA_964616795.1 uncultured Candidatus Saccharibacteria bacterium | reverse complement strand
AAGTTCTGCAGAACTTAAGAACTTGTTCTCCTCGCGAAGTAAGCTTATGACGAACAGCATGACCTGCCCATCTTTTTATTATTAGCCCAGCAATAGTTAATTTTCTGATATGCTCTGATGCTGGGCTAATAATAAAAAGATGGGCAGGTCATG
>CAZTRS010000063.1:0-1516 GCA_964616795.1 uncultured Candidatus Saccharibacteria bacterium | reverse complement strand
GCTCTGATGCTGTTTTAAAATTTATATTCACTTTTTCAGATATTTCAATAACTGATAATTCCGGTTGTTTCTTGAGCAATTCCAATATCTCAATCCTTCTATGATTGGCAAAACCTTTAATTATTCTCTCAATTTGATTATAGGTTTTACGCATACTCTGCCTTTTATAAGTTCTAATGTTCTGCAGAACATTAGAACTTATAAATAACGATTAATTGTTTAATTTTTCGGAAAAATAGGAATCTAAGTCGGCAATTTTGACTCTTTCTTGTTTGGTGGTATCTCTATCGCGAACGGTGACAGCTTCATCTTCTAAACTATCAAAATCCACGACGATAAAATACGGAGTGCCAATTTCGTCTTGAGAACGATAACGTTTGCCGATGTTTCCCCTGTCATCCCAGACACAATTCCATTTTTTCTTTAATCCCACAAATATCTCTCTAGCTTTTTCTGATAATTTTTCTTTATTACCCAAAAGTGGAGCCACGGCAATTTTATAAGGCGCCATATTAGGTTTTAATTTCAATACTACCCTCATTTCATCTCCTTCGCCTTCTTCGTGATAAGCTTCTGATAATAAAGCCAATAAAGTCCTATCTACGCCAAAAGTCGGTTCAATGACATGCGGAATATACTTGGCTTTAGTTGGCTCATCAAAATATTCCATTGATTGACCGGAAGCTTTTTGGTGCTGAGTTAAATCATAATCAGTCCTGTAAGCAATGGCCCATAATTCTTCGTACTCATCGCTAAACGGAAACTTATATTCCATATCAATGGTGCGTTTGGAATAAAAAGCCAATTCATCTTTCTTAATTTCATCGTCATTAAAATTCTTTTTATTCAAACCGATTAAATCAGCAAAACCATGCATATCATCCACCCAATTTTCAAAAATTTTATTCCAATCAGCATCCGGCGCGATAAAATATTCAATTTCCATTTGTTCAAACTCTAAAGTTCGGAAAATAAAATTACCGGTAGTAACCTCATTTCTAAAAGCTTTTCCGATTTGACCAATACCAAACGGAATCTTTTTATTATTAGAATTTAAAACATTTTTAAAATTAACAAAAATATTTTGAGCTGTTTCCCCTCTCAAATAAGCGGTTTCCTGTTCGCCTTCCACCGGGCCAATCATGGCTTTGAAAAGCAAACTAAATTGTTTTTCTTCGGTAAACTCCCCCTCGCAATCAGGACATTTTTTAAGATTTTTTAATTTATCGGCTCGAAAACGATGGTGACATTTTTTACATTCCACTAATGGGTCTTTAAAATTTTTAATATGTCCGCTGGCTTCCCAAATTTTAGCGCTGGAAATAATTCCGCCATCAATACCCACCATATCTTCTCTATCTTGAATAAAATACTTCCACCAAGCGCGTTTAATGTTATTCTTCAATTCCACACCCAAAGGACCGTAATCATAAGTATTAGCCAATCCACCATAAATATCAGAACCGGGATAAACAAAACCCCGTCTTTTTGCTAAAGACACGATTTTCTCCATCTT
>CAZTRS010000062.1:0-1856 GCA_964616795.1 uncultured Candidatus Saccharibacteria bacterium | reverse complement strand
GTTCGTCATAAGCTTACTTCGCGAGGAGAACAAGTTCTTAAGTTCTGCAGAACTTTGGAATAAAATAAATGTGAATTTTTTAAAAAAATATGCGGACTTTAATTAAGGATATTATAAATAAAAAAGGAGAGGAGGTAATTTTAAATGGTTGGGTGGATACCCGTCGTGACCATGGAAAATTAATTTTTATTGATTTGCGGGACAGAACCGGAATTTGTCAGGTGGTTTTTTTGCCGAGTAATGCTGAAGTTTATGCCAAAGCCAAAGATTTAAGAGGGGAATGGGTGATTGAATTAAAAGGAAAAGTTAATGAGAGGCCTAAGGGAATGATTAATGATAAAATTATTACTGGCACTGTAGAGATAGAAGCTTTGGATATAGAAATTTTAAATCAAGCCAAAACTTTGCCCATTGCCATTGATCAAAATGGAACAGAAATCGGAGAGGATAATCGTTTAAAATATCGTTATATTGATTTACGTCGTCAGAGATTGCAAAAAAATATCAGAAACCGCCATCAAGTTAATCAATTTATCAGGAATTTTATGACTGAGAATGATTTTGTGGAAATTGAAACTCCGATTTTGACTAAATCTACTCCGGAAGGAGCGCGTGATTATGTCGTGCCATCCCGTTTACAGGCAGGAGCTTTTTATGCTTTGCCGCAATCACCCCAGCAGTATAAACAATTGTTGATGGTGGCTGGGTTTGAAAGGTATTTTCAATTAGCTCGATGTTTTAGAGATGAAGATACCCGTGGCGATAGGCAACCGGAGTTTACTCAATTGGATTTGGAAATGAGTTTTGTGAAGCGAGAAGATGTAATGGAATTGAATGAAAAACTTCTGATTGAATTAGTGGAAAAACTTTATCCGGAAAAGAAAATTCAGGAAAAACCATTCCCGCGTATTTCTTATCAGGAAGCCATGAAAAAATATGGTACTGACAAACCGGATTTACGCAAGGATAAAAATGACTTGAATCTTTTGGCTTTTTGTTGGGTAATTGATTTTCCGTTTTTTGAAAAAACTGATGAAGAAAAATGGACATTTACTCATAATCCTTTTTCTGCGCCCAAGCCGGAGTTTATGGAAGATTTATTAAATCAACATAATGTGGGTGATATTATTACTACTCAATATGACATTGCTTTGAATGGATGGGAAATAGGGGGTGGCAGCATTCGTAATCATCAAGCTGAAGCTTTGGAAGCGGTTTTTTCTATTATGGGATTTACCAAAGAGAGAATTCACAAGAATTTTGGGCATATGTTGGAGGCCTTTTCTTATGGAACGCCTCCGCATGGAGGTATTGCTTGGGGTTTGGATAGATTGATGATGATTTTGGAAAATGAACCGAATATTAGAGAAGTGATTACTTTTCCTAAAACGGGAGATGGCAGAGATTTAATGATGGAGGCGCCCTCTGAGATAGAAGAAAGGCAATTAAAGGAATTACGTATTAAAAATTTCAAATAGTGAATTTGTGGCTAAAATACTCATAAACTTGCTTTTTGGTTGTTTTTATGCTAATATAAAAAATATTCACCCCGTTAAATATTTTGTCCCGCTGTGGACGGAGAACAGGATAAGATTCGGGGAGATAGAGTATAATTGGAGTAATAATATAGAGTAATTTAAAGAATACGATGAAGGGAATACAGGTATCCCCGCCACGGCGAGGTCTCGCCTCCAGATAATTGTTATGGGTGGCGGGAAAGTCCCGAATCTTATTTAACTGAGTAAATGATAAAATCTAATACTATTACATTGGAAGCGTTTTTAAAGGACGACAAATTAACTATCAATGCTTTACGCGAGAAAGGCTTTATTCCTGCTGTGGTTTATGGCCATAAA
>CAZTRS010000061.1:0-2321 GCA_964616795.1 uncultured Candidatus Saccharibacteria bacterium | reverse complement strand
CCATCAATCCTTATTGGAAAGAAATTGTGCCGTTTTAGGATAGGTGGAGAGTGGAATATAGGAAATAAAATGTTGAAAAATCCCGCCCGCTTTATTGGCGTGGCGGGATTTTTTATCTAAATTTTTATATTTATTTGAAATTTTGCTATTTAATATGTTAAAATAATTAAACATGGATAATTATATTCTAAAAAAATACAATACTAGGGACATTATAGTATTTTTATTGGCTGTGGTAATTTTAGTTTTAATATTAAGCGCTGGCAGACATTATGATAAATCTTATTTTAAAGGAAGATTGGTAGTGGCTTTTGGCGATAGTTTAACATCCGGAGTGGGTGCCGATTCAGTGAGTGAAAATTATGTGGCTTATTTAGCGCAAAACTCCGGTGTTACGATTATTAATAAGGGCGTGGGTGGTGATACAACCGCCAAAGCTTTAGTTAGAATACAAACCGATGTTTTAGATTTAAAACCACAGCCAGAAGTAGCTATTATTTTATTAGGAGGAAATGATTTTTTTGATGGCATACCTCAAGAAACAACAGAGGAGAATCTTAAGCAAATTGTTGATTTGATAAAAAAAGATGGTATAAAAGTGATTTTATTGGGTATTAGCCGTTTACATTTTCCTGATTACGAAAAAATGACTCAATCTATTGCTATGCAAAAAAATATAAATTATGTCCCGGCTATTCTTGATGGTATTGTTGATGCCGAAGATTTAATGAATGATTTAAAACACCCCAATTCAGATGGCTATAAATTAATGGCAGAGCGCATAGAACCCACTTTAGAGCGAGTTTTATTGGGATATTAGAATTTTATTTTTTTTGCTTTATTAGAAAGAAAATTGTATAATTAATTAAAGTCGCATTTTAATTGGATAAAAATATGCCCAGTATGAGAATTTCCAATTAGCCTTAATTGTGTATTGATTATCTCTTAGGCATATATAGTTAAAAGGTTTAATTTAAGCAGTGAATAAAGGAATTTTTAAGGCTTAAAAAATACTTGGAAATTCCTCTACTGGGTATGAATAATTATGCATGGGTTATCGCTACTCTCATAATAATGGCCATACTTATTGGAAGCGGGCATTGGGTTATTTCGTTAATTTTTGGCTTACTTAGTTTATTGATTTGGATAATTCAATGGATTTATAAATTTGGAGTATGAATTATTATTTATTAGTTATATCAATTTTATTAATTTTAGGAATTGGAGCAATTTTAATTGCTGTATTTTCTTTTTTTAAGAAAGTCACTCAAAAGAAAAATGACGACCAGTCTCTTTTGATGATTCAAAATCAAATAGAGCATATTAATAAAACTTTAGATGAAAAACTTTCTGAATCACGTCAAGAAATGCAGATAGCTGTTCGGACCCAATTTTCTGAATCTCAAAAATTAATTAAAGATATTACAGCTCAAGTATCTCAAGTACAAGAATCTAATAAGCAAGTTTTTACTATTGCCGACCAACTTCAAAATTTGGAGAAAGTTTTAAAAAATCAAAAACAAAGAGGCAATTTGGGAGAAGCCAGTCTGGAATTAATCTTAAGCAATATTCTCCCGCCCGATTCTTATAAAATTCAATATGAATTTAATAATAAGGAAAAAGTTGACGCGGTGATTGTTACTAAAGACGGAATGATTCCCGTAGATGCTAAATTTTCGTTGGATAATTATAATCGTGTTATTAATGAAAATGATGAGATTAGAAAAGTAGAATTAGAAAAAGATTTCAAAAATGATTTGAAGAAAAGAATTGATGAGACCGCTAAATACATTAGGCCCAATGAAGGAACCTTGCCGTTTGCTTTTATGTTTATCCCGGCTGAAGGGATTTATTATGATTTGTTGGTTAATGAGGTAGGCTCTATGAAGGTTAATACCAGAAGTTTAATTGATTACGCTTACAAAGAAAAAAATGTAATTATTGTTTCTCCTACAACTTTTGCCGCTTATTTACAATCTGTTTTATATGGTTTTCGGGCTTTTAAAATTGAAGAATCGGCGCGAGAAATTAGGAAAAGAGTGGATGACCTTTCAGACCATTTAAGAAAATACGATAGCTATATGAAGAAATTAGGCAATCATTTAGGCACTTCTGTTAATGCCTATAATTCCGCTTATAAAGAGATGGGTAGGGTGGATAAAGACATTTTGAAAATTACGGAGAAATCCAGTAAAATTGAACCAGTTATGATTGAGGGTCCCAAAGAAGAAACGATGGAATAATATTATGCCCAGTATGAGAATTTCCAATTCCAGGCAGTAGAGCAAAGCACACTGCCTGGCAAGCCAGGTAGTAGAGCA
>CAZTRS010000060.1:0-2487 GCA_964616795.1 uncultured Candidatus Saccharibacteria bacterium | reverse complement strand
GTACTGAGCAATGAAATGCGTATGTACAAGACTAAATTAAAAAATACCATGAAAATGGTATTTTTTATTCCCCTGCTAATTGCCCACAAGCACCCCTCACGCCTCTGCCTAATTTAAAACGTTGAGTTACTTCTATGCCATAATCTTCCAAAACTTTTTTAAATTCTTTAATATGTTCCGGCGATGATGGCCTGAAAATTCCGGTTACATTATATGAAATTAAATTGACCATATATAATTTATGATTCATCAATCTCGCTAACTCTTCGGCATGCGCCTCAGAATCATTAACATCTTTAATCATAATGTATTCAAACATTACCTTACGATTAGTAAGCTCAATGTATTCATTAACCGCTTTTAAAATTTCAGTAATAGAATATTTTTGAGCAATAGGCATTAACCTTTGACGTAATCCATCATTGGGCGCATGCAAAGAGATAGCTAAATTAACATCAATATTTTCTTGCGCTAATTTTTCAATACCTTCAACAATACCAGCGGTAGAAATAGAGATTTTTCTAACGCCAATACTTAATCCATCTTTATCGTTTAAAATTTTAACAGCCCCCATCACATTTTCATAATTTAAAAATGGCTCCCCCATTCCCATAAAAACCACGTTAGAAACCCTTTGCTTCTCACTCTTTAAATATCTGTTAAAAAATAAAATCTGCTCCGCTATTTCATTACTAGTTAAATTTCTTTTAAAGCCAAGCTTGCCGGTAGCGCAAAAAGAACAATTTAATGGACAACCCACCTGAGAAGAAACGCAAACCGTATTTCTATCTTTATGCCTCATTAAAACAGATTCCACTTTTAATCCATCTTCTAATATTATCAAAGCTTTAATTACTTCTTCATTATTAGAAGCAAAAACTTCTGCCTTAATATCCAAGGAAACTTCTTTTTGTAATTTTTCTTGCAAAGATTTTGGCAAAGTGCGCGCCTCCGACCAATTTTCAATTAAATCACAAAAAACCGCTTGTTTAACTTGCTTCAAGCGAAATTTCAGTTCATTTTTTAAAATTTCTTCAAAATTAAAATTCACTTAAATATCCTACTCCTTTTTATCCAATTTTTCTATCAAATTACTTATCATATCTTTATTATACAAAATAATGTCTTAAAAAACCACAAAATTGAAAAATGACTTAAATAATGCTAAACTAGTTTTTATTAGAGGGCCGTTAGCTTAGTTGGTAGAGCGCCTCGTTTGCAACGAGGAGGTCAGCGGTTCGAATCCGCTACGGTCCACCCCGCACCTTTTGTGTATTTAATC
Source organism: uncultured Candidatus Saccharibacteria bacterium (assembly GCA_964616795.1). Lineage (GTDB taxonomy): Bacteria > Patescibacteriota > Minisyncoccia > UBA6257 > JAAZHW01 > DAONDV01. Next base: position 1,205 of record CAZTRS010000060.1, on the reverse strand, counting down.
AGTCGCCCTTGGCGACTGATTTTTTATAAATTATATACGCAAAAGGTGCGGGGTCCACATTCATTTTTCAACGGCTCAGTCGCTTTAGGCGACTGAGCCGTTGAACAAAAAAAACCAGCCGTCACACAAAGACAGCTGGTTGAATTAACTTAAATTGCGAACATTGACCTCTTCTTAAAGAAAGCTCTGCTTCTACTCCAATAGGAATAGTTGCCAAAGAACTGATTAATCCAAAATCAACATTAGCTAAAATGGGAATATGCTGAGGAATTTTTTCCCTAAAAATATGATATAAAGTAAATCCTTTAGGTTTTTTAGCGTTTCTATATTCACAATCACCGGAACCAATTTCAACATCATAAAATTTCCCAAAAAGAACTGCTTGAATTTTTCCTTCTTCAAAAAAATCAGCCTGCTCTAATTGAACTAAATCCGCTTCCACATCTTGAGACCAATCGTTATGTTCTTCCAAAAATAAAATACCGCCAGTTAAATCCGGCAGATATGATGTGCCGATTAATTTTATAAAAGAACGAAGATTACCGCCCATCAATTTTCCTATCGCTTTTCCATTTCTTAAATTCTTCCACTTAGTTCGCTGAATAAAATCTAACCCTCCCAAATTAGCCATATTCAAAAAAGAATCAATAGTATAAGGAGTTTTTCTCCTGAAAAAATATTCTATACAAAATCCATAAAAAGTTATCAATCCTGTTTTAGCAAAAATAGCGTTAGATATAACTGTACCGTTAGAAAAGCCCATAATTACTTTTGGATTATTTTTTATCAAATCATAATCCAATAAAGGCAAAACTTCTGTGGCCGAATATCCCCCCGTAGCCATAAAAATACCTTTAATTTCCGGATTGGCAAAAGCCAAATTCAAATCTTCAGCTCTTTGTTCAGGAGTTCCAGCTTTATAAATTTGATAAATTGATTTAATATATTTTCCGAATTTTATCTTAAAACCCAAACTTTCTAAAGTTTTCACCCCACGTCGAAAATTTCTCCAAGAATTAATCGGCTCCGAAGGAGTTAATACTACCACCGTATCACCCTCTTTCAAACCAGGTGGACGAATTATTTCCATTTTTTCTCCTTTACCCTCCATAGCTTTAGCGACGGATGGGCTTATTAATATTTTTTAATCAACTAAAAATAATTTAGCACTCTTTAATCAAAAATACAAGAAAAAACTTATCCAC
>CAZTRS010000059.1:0-2565 GCA_964616795.1 uncultured Candidatus Saccharibacteria bacterium | reverse complement strand
TGTGTTGGGTGTGTTTGGTGTGTTGTGTAAAAATCTGCGCTAAATTGGAATCTGAATTTGCCGATTTAGGACCGGAAGAAGCCAAAGAATATATGAAGGAATTAGGCATTGAACAAACCGGCTTAGACCAATTAATTGTTATAAGTTATAAATTGTTGGATTTAGTAACCTTTCTTACTTCAGGAGAACCGGAAACTCGCGCTTGGACAGTTCATCGCGGGACCAAAGCGCCGGAAGCAGCCGGCGTCATCCACACAGACTTTGTTAAAGGATTCATCAAAGCTGAAATATGTCATTGGAAAGATTTTATTGAATTTAACGGCTGGCCGGGAGTGAAAGAAAGGGGTAAAATGCGTTTAGAGGGGAAAGAATATGTCATGCAAGACGGCGACACCTGCTACTTTCATGTGAATGTTTAGAAAAAATGCCACGAAATAAATTCGTGGCATTTTCATTTTCTTACACAATAAAGGACGGCTAAATTAGCGGCAACAAAACCATTTATCTCAGTTTTGTTTTTCACATAAAAATTCAATGGCTTAAAAACTAAGCTGGTTTCAAAATAAACTCTACCAAAACTCTTACCTCTTAACCCGAACTCTACCACTACAGACTTCCTTTCCCCTAGTAGCTGCCTCTCTTTCAAATAGATATATTCTTCTGACACAATATCATAAGAAGAATAAGGCCGAGAAGGAGTTTTATACAATATACCAATTCCTACAGAACCAATTAAAGCGTCTTCTGAACCCCTAAAAGGAAAATATTTTCGTGGAACAAACATTAATTCCCATCCGTCTCCTATCCAACTCTTTTCTTTATTAATCATTAACTTAAATCCTATTTTATAATGAGGCTTAAAATCATATTCCCCCAAAAATCCGTAAAACTTGATTGGTTTTGCTAAATATTCTCCAAATTCCAACTGATAATTCAATCCTAAAAATGATTTATTATGATTTTTTTCAACATTAATCTCTTCTGCGAAAACAACCATCGTCAGTAATAAAATAAAAAATAAAAACAGAAATATTTTCTTATTCATTATTCCCTCCTTCTTATCCCAAAAATAGAACTGGAATTACCACTATCCATCATTTCTTCTCCAATTAATGCAGAAAATAATGGGCTAATGCCAATTCCCGCTCCCGCACATGCTGGCGCTAAATTATTCACTAAAGAATATTCGCTGCACTCGGAAAAAACATACCAATAAATTCTTTCAGCGCGCAAAGAATTAACAATATCGGGATAAATTTGATTCACAAATCCAATATGTTTAGAAAATTGATTAATACCCGCTTCAGTTACCCAAACCCTTGTGCTAAGTGGCAACTTATGAACTTGCGCCGCAAATTTATGCATTGCTTCGCTGGCATAACCATAAAAATGAAGCGCTACAATTATATCCGGATATTTATCCAATCCCAATTTAACCATTCTTTCAAATATTCTGGCACCGTCTATATTTCCAAATGGAGCCTGAGATAAAACAGTAACATTCAATTTCTTAGAAGTTTGGTATATTTTTTCAAAAATAGGCATATATTCTTCAGGTTGCATATTTATAAAATACTCTACTTCATTGCCAATTTCCCAATATTTAATATAAGGATATCGACGAACATGACTTTCAAATACTCCACAAACATTCGGTTCACGTAAATGTTCATTATCAAAAATGCCAAGCACCTCAACCCGTCCACCATATAACCAATTAGAAATTGAACTGGAGTCTAATTTTCCGGCCCTAATACCAATAACAGCCCCAGCCTTAACTAATTTTCTAAAATATGGGTCTTGCAATCCAAAACCAAAATCATGAATATTTGTGTATGCATTCCAAGCACCCCTATTTAAAACCTGGTCTTCTGAAATATCCGCTTTATAACAAGAAAAAAGCAATAATGACAACAAAATAATCAGTTTTATTTTCACTTTAACCTCCTGATATTCTTTTTTTAAATTACTATTCTAACCGCATATTAAAACTAAACTATTATAATGTCAAACGATTTCCTTGACAAAAAATATATTTAATTTAATATAAAGCCAGAATATTAAAATCTTATTATTGGGGAGGAATTATGGAATTGAAAACGCAGATAACCTTTGAAATTCATCATTCTAAACATAAGGGAGACGAAATTACAACCTTAGATAATCCTCTAGACACATATGAAAAAGCCTTAGAGTTATCAAGAACAGGTAATTTTGTGAGAGAAATTATAGTGATAGTAAAAATATCTAATTGCATCTTTAAACGTACTTTTCACACCCTTCCCTATCATTCTTTACAAGTTCACGATTTCAAAAATTTTAAACACGCTTTTGCACTTTATTTTTCCTAAAGAAGGTGGAAAATGACACAAATTAGATACAAAACCGTTATTATAGATATCGATGAAGGATTAACAATCCCGTCAAAAATCGCAGAAATAATTGATAGGGTCATGAATAAATGCTTGGAAAATCTTCAAAAAGAATGGAAAAATAAAAATTATCACAATATTAAAATTCCTGAAAAAAGTATAGAAAAAACCCAAACCAAACACACCCAACACA
>CAZTRS010000058.1:0-2576 GCA_964616795.1 uncultured Candidatus Saccharibacteria bacterium | reverse complement strand
AAAAATAGAAATAATTTGAAATTCCTCTACTGGGTATGAACCAAGCTATTGAAAAAATTGCGAAAGTTTTAAGGGTCAAGCCGGAAGATTTGGAAATCTTGGAACAGAAAATGAATAAGGCCACAGGTAAGAGTGGTGTTTTAGAAAAGATTGGCGCTTTGAATGACCAAATAGCCAAAGAGAGAATTCAATCTTTGGGATTAAAACCTGATTCTTTGAGTAAGGATATTTTTTCCGCTTTGATTAAAAAAATATTTATGGCGGATAAAGTTTTTGTGGAAAAGTTCGGAGGAACAGCCATTACTAATATTGAAGATTGTCAAAAAGTTTTAGATGCTATTAAGGATAGTCAGGAAAAGTTAATTGGTTTTTTCTTGAAAAAAAATAAGGCCGCGGAATTATTAAGAAAAGAGCCACCATTAAATATTGTGCGGGCTTTGGGTTATAAAAATATTGAAGAAGCCTTAGTGAAAGAAGATATTTTTGAATTATTTGCCGCTTTGAGATTTATTGAAGACGGGGATTGGTTGAATAATGTCTTTTTTAAACAATATGAAAGTTTAACTCCTAATGATTTTGAAGAACGGGGCGTGGAAGTAAAAGTTTTGAGTCGTAAATGGGTAAAGGCGGCCGAAGGTTTTGTGAAAAAGAAATATCATAATATTAGCCACTTGAAAGAGTTTGGAGCGATTTTTGTGATTCCCGTGGCTTTAAATATTCCGGGCGAATTATTAAGAATGGTTTCTTTAGTGATGCATTATTATCATGAAGTAAAGTTTTACTCAGATATTTTTAGAGGATTTTCAGGTGAAGCAGATTTTGCTAAAAATTTAATTCAAACTTTAAAAGGCAGTACTATTGAAAATAAGCCAGCAGTAAGTGAAAAAGCGCAATGGTTGGTGATTCAACAATATTTGGCGAAAAAAGATGAAAATGATTGGCGGTTGTTAGCCCCGCATATTAATCCTGAGGCCATTCATTGGAGAAAGGCAGAAGCAGGCATTGTGAAATTAGGACAATCTTTAGTAGGTTTGGAAGAGGGGGATTTTGAATTTTGGGAAGATTTAGATTGGGTGGGGGAATACTTTGCAGATGCAACTGGTAAAAGCGAGTTAGTGAGCTTTGATTTAGTGGATGTGGTGATGTCTTTAGTAAAAGAAAAAGAAATGGTGAAATATTTGTATCATCAGCAGGAGGCTTTATGGAATAAGATTTTTGCTGAATATTTTGGCGAAGAAAAAATGGAGGAGATTATTAAAAGTAATTTGTTGAAAGGGTTTGTGGAGATGTAAAAGTACGAAGTAAATAGTACTAAACACAAAATATGGATTTAAAGGATTTAAAGCTTCAAACTTTAGGGATAGACAAAGAAAGATTTGGTCGGATTTTTACTTTTATTGATTACGGTAATGTTAATTATTGGTATGATAAAGATCGTCGAGATGCAGATGGTGCTGAATTATTAAAAGATCAAAAATTAATTGTTGATATTGAAAAATTAGCAAATTTTGTGGAATTATTTTCAGAGGGAAAAAGATTTTATTAAGGAGGTTTTAATAATTCTGAAATAAAACAAGATTCAAATGGCAAATATATAGAAATACCAAAAAGTAATTTTGATGTGGAGATAAGTATTGATGCTATTAGGCTTTTGAAAGAGTATGATACTTTTTGTCTTTTTTCTGGAGATAGTGATTTTTCTTATTTAGCGTGGTTTTTGAAAAAGAATAAGAAAAAATTTATTGTTGTGGCTTCTGGTCAAATTTTCCATACACTTATAGAATTAGCAGATTTATATATTAACGCACAATTAATTAAAGATAGTATTACTAATATAAAAAACCTCGCTCCGTGAGGAGCGAGGTTTGGATATCGGATCCGTCTCAGACGGACAAGGTAGTCATAAATGACTACAATAATAATATAGCATATTAGATGGTTAGTGTGCAAGGGGGCGGTGGATAACTAAAATATGAAAGAAAAAATTAAAAAATATTGGTGGTGGGCTGTTTTAATTATTTGTGCTTGTTTTTTTACTTGGCAAGAATCTGATTTGTTTTGGATAGTATTATTAGTTGTAATTGCGATTATTTATTTTATAGCGAAGAAGCAAATGACAAAGAAAATTATCCGTATTATGTCGATAATTATTTGGTCATTCTGTTTTGTGATTGCTGGATTGATTTTTTATGTTAATTATTATTTACCTCATGGACCGAGTTATCCGACGGGAGATTATACTTGTGACGATTATGATAGTAGATGCGGAGAGACATATATAGAAGATATGAGTAAGCTTAATATTCCAAGTTGGGCGAAATTCCTTAGGGGTTCAAGTGGGATGTTATTATGGCTTAGTTTATGTCTTATGGGAGTGGTGATAAGTAGTAAAAAAGATAAAAATAATAATGAGGATGTTGTGTAAAATAAAAAATATAAACGATTTGTTAATTAATTTATTATTTCGTATAATATAACTATATGGCTACAGATTATTTGAAAAAAATAACAACAAGGGGAAGGGCGATTTATTTGGCGTATGACCATGGAATGGAACATGGGCCGGAAGATTTGCC
>CAZTRS010000057.1:0-2662 GCA_964616795.1 uncultured Candidatus Saccharibacteria bacterium | reverse complement strand
AATGACAGAGTATTCTACAAGCGCTATTGTCTTGGCTAAAAAAACAGCGGGGGAGTCTGACGCCAGAGCTGTTCTTTATACGGAAGAATTAGGGAAGATAGATGTGATTGCCAAGGGAGCAAAAAAAATCATTGCTAAATTATCTCATCATTTGGAGCCAATGAATTTAATTCAATGCTCTATTGTTTCTGCCAATAACAAACATTTGACCAGTGCTTTAACTATTAATCATTTTCCTAATATTAGAAAAAACGAAGCTGCTCTTTTCGTGGCTTTAAAAAATTTAGAAATTTTAAATCAGGCCATGATTTCGTCAGAGCCGGATAAAGTTTTGTGGAAAAAATTAAATGGTTTTTTGGAAAATTTGGATAAATTAAGTGCCACCCCCCTTCGCCAAGGCTTCGGAGGGCAAGTTAAGGCCTTGGGCATTTACTTTCTTTTTTGTTTGGCGGATATTTTAGGCGTGATGTCGGAAAAAGTAGAAGAATTGCCTGATTTTAACAAACTAAAAGCCGAAGATATTAAAATATTCAGAGAGTTAATGGGAAAGAGAAATGGTTTTGCCTCATTAGATTTGGCAGTTTTTGAAAAAATGGATTATAATAGAATAGAACAGGAAATAAAGAAACTTATTATTTATAATATTTAGAATAATAATACCAATATACGAATTTATACGAATGATACGAATATTAGTATAATTAGTATGCATTAGTATATTAGTATTGCTTGTAGCAAACAACATGGCTCTAAAAGACTTAGAAAAACAATTATATGGGATGTCGGATGATGATAATGAGAAACAAGAAGATATTTTTGAGGACCCGAGAGTAGAATCTAAAAAAAATAAGTGGCAAGATGTAATGCCTCCGGATACTATTGGTAAAAAAGAAATTGAATTGAATATTCCTAAAAAATCGCCAACGAATTTTTTCCAACCGAGAAAAAAACCAATTCTTTTGTATGTTTTAGTCGGCATTTTATTTTTAGGTTTGGTTGGTGAGGGTATTATTTTAGCCACTAAATATTTTTCTAAAGATGCCAGTATTGCCTTAGATTTTTCTTTGCCGGCGGAAGTGCTTTCGGCTGACCCTTTTGATTTGAGAATTGATTATAAAAATAATTCTTCTAATTTGCTTCGTGATGTGACTTTAGTTTTGGAAATGCCGACGGAAGTAAAATCTTTAGCTGATGCAGTGGAAGGGACTTTTGTGCGTAGGGAATTAGGGGATTTAGGAACAGATAGCGTGAGCAATCAAACCTTCAGATTAATTGCTTTAGGCGATGCTAATAAAGTTTTGAATTTTAAAGCTACCTTACAATATAATTTGCCGGGTTTTAGCAGTAGATTTGAAAAAACTATTGAAAAAGAAATTAGTATTTCTGGCTCAGCTCTTTCTTTTGATTTAGTTTTGCCACAGGGCATTATTAGTAATGAAGAGTTTATGTTCCAAATTGAATACGCTAATAATACCGAGCATACACTTTCCGGAGTAAAACTTCAGACTTTTTATCCTTTAGGATTCAATTATATTAATGCCAGTAATTCTCCGGCAGAAGGAAATAATATCTGGGCTTTAGGAGATTTACCGGCTAAGAGCACGGGTAAATTAACTATTGCCGGAAATATTATTGGCCAGACAGGAGCTTTTTATGATTTTAGCAGTCAATTGAGCATGGTGCTTAATGGTCAGACCGTGGCTTTGGATAAAAAAACAGCGGGGTTAACTATTCAAACTTCTCCTTTGAAAATGGCTTTGTATGTGAATAATGCTATGGATTATGTGGCGCATGCCGGAGAAGATTTAGAATATCGTTTAGATTATCAAAATAATACTCAAATAGCTTTGGAAGAGGTGATTATTAAAGCGACTTTGGATGGAGAGATGTTTGATTTGAGTTCTGTGCAAACCAGCGGATATTTTGATTCTGGCACTAAGCGCGTAATTTTCAATGCCGGTAATACTGAAGCATTGAGATTGATCAATCGGGGAGATGGCGGCTCCGTGACATTTAAAGTGAAATTAAAAGATAATTTTTCCATTAAAAAATTGAATGATAAAAATTTTGTGGTAAAAATTCAGGCGCAATTGGAATCTCCCAGTGTGGCGCCAGGTACTAATTTAATGAAGACCACTGGCGTGACGGAAATTATTACTAAAGTGGCGGGTAAGGCTGATTTAATTTCTTTAGCCTATTTTCGTGATGCTAATTCCGGTATTGTGAATAAAGGAACCCTGCCCTTAACAGTAGGAAAGGCAACGAATTTTACCATTCATTGGAAGGTAATAAATTATTCCGATGATTTAAGTAATGTGGTGATTCGTTCTATTTTGCCACAAGGAATTACTTGGACCGGGCAAGTATCAGGAAATTACGGAGAATCAGCCCCGAAATATAATGAGAGAACAGGAGAAATAATTTGGGAAATTCCCAAATTGCCGGCGACTACCGGTATTGCTCTTCCAGCTAGAGAAGCGATTTTTCAAATTGCCGCTACACCCTCTTTAAATCAAGTGGGAAATTATATGAATCTTTTGGGAATAACCACTTTGAGCGCTAAAGATGATTTTGTTAACAGTGATATCAATTTAACAGTGAAAGAAATTGATTCGGAATTAGAAAATGACCCAACTGTTAAACGAGACGAAGGAAAGGTGGT
>CAZTRS010000056.1:0-2957 GCA_964616795.1 uncultured Candidatus Saccharibacteria bacterium | reverse complement strand
ACCGGCTTTTGGCTCTCATCGCACAGGGCATTCTTTTCATAAAAGCCACAATCGTGGCCGCAGAGGTTAAAATTTAATTAAAAACTTACTCAACAAAAAAGCGGTTCAAACCGCTTTTTTTGATTATTCAATTATTTTAGACCAAAGAAAAACCTCTTCTCACTTGTATTAAAAGTATAAAGGTCGAATTGATTAAATTAATAAAATAATAAATATGAAAAAAACAGCATTAGTATTAGGAGCGTTAGTACTTGGCTTAGGCTCAATGGGATTATTAGCAAGTACAACTTCAGCTTATCAGGGCGATCCAAATATTAAAGGTCCAAATTATTCAGTAGAACGTCACGAGGCAATGACTAACGCCTTTAATAATAAAGATTACACTGCTTGGAAAAATCTCATGCAAGGAAAAGGCAGGGTTACACAAGTTATCAATCAAGACAATTTTGGAAAATTCGCCGAAGCTCACCAATTATCACTACAAGGCAAAACTGATGAAGCACAAAAGATTCGTCAAGAACTTGGTTTAGGATTACGTAATGGAACTGGTAAAACATCGAATGGAATGGGTATGGGTAATTGTAATCGCTAAAATATCAATTTTATAATACACCACGCCACGACTACAATCGTGGTTTGGTGTATTAATAATAAATATCTATTATACTTATATTATGATGAGTGATTATGAAATATTTCCCGATGAAGAAATGGTTGAAAAAATCCGATCAATTGACCAGGATTTTTATGCTATCATTATAGAAAGATATCAAAACAAACTTCTACGTTATGCTACTAATTTAATCAAGGACAAGGATAAGGCAGCTGATGTAGTCCAAGATTCTTTTATTAAAGCTTTTATTAATTTAAAAAGTTTTGATATCAAAAAAAGTTTTTCCAGTTGGATATACCGCATTGTTCATAATGAGGCAATGAATATCATCGTCAAACACCAAAAAGAAATAAAATTCCCAGACGATATAGATTTTAAAAGTAAAGAAGATATTAGTAAAGATTTTGAACGAAAAGAAATCGTCGCAAGAGTAGAAAAATGTTTAGAAAAAATCCCCTTATTATACTCAGAACCACTGGCCCTTTTTTATATTGACGAAAAATCATATAAAGAAATAAGCGACGTATTACGAATACCAATGGGTACTGTTGCTACTCGCATCAGTCAAGCGAAAATATTAATGAAAAATATATGCCAAAAGAATTAAAAAACATCACACAAGGTGTCATGGATAAAATACATCATGACAAAATAAAAATGCGCCCAAAGGCATATTTTGTCATTGGGTCATTGCTCTCTTTTATGGGATTAGTAGCTTCCATGCTAATTTCTATTTTTCTTATTGGCTTAATAAGATTTTTCTTAAGAACCCATGGTCCAATGGCTGAATATAGATTAGAACAAATAATTTCTAGTTTTCCTTGGTGGACGATAATAGTTGCCATCTTAGGATTAGTAATTGGAATATGGATACTGCGTCGATATGATTTTTCATATAAAATAAACTTCAAAATAGTAGTTATTATTTTCATCATCGCAATAATTATAACCGGTTGGATTATTGATATGACAGGATTAAATGATACCTTATTCCGACGAGGGCCAATGCAAGGAATGATGAAGCAATATTTTCAAGAAAATAGCATACAACCAAATCAATAATGAAATGAGCTTAAAAAAAGAAGCGATGTAAATCGCTTCTTTTGTTTTTTAATTTATTCTGTCTTTGAAAGAATCAGCTCTCTTTGCTTAACATCATTTCTTTATTATGTTCTATATCCTTATCCATTTTCTTTTGAGTTTTTTTAAAAATGTTCTGTAATTTTTTCCAAGAAAGCCCTATAGATATCGGAATAAATTTTCTTTTATCTTTCCCCATATTTTATCTCACCCTATAATCAAAAGACTTTGCCCTTTCTTCACTTAGCATCATTTTTCTATTGTGTGCCCTAATTTTTTCAATCAATTTTTTAGCGTTTTTCCGAATTCTTTTTATTTGTCCCTCACTTAATTTTGGGATGATTCTAATGACTACTTGTTTTTTACTTATTCTTTCATTATATTTTCTGAATTCTTCAAATGTTAATTCCATCTTACCCCCTCCATATTTCACCTCCTTTTAATCAATTACTGGCAATCCTTTCAAAAATCTGTCCAAATCATGTTTATAAACTCCACCAATGGGACAAGTCTGCCCCTTCATCCATTTCTGAAATTGTTTATATTGTCTCTTCCCCATGGTATATTCAATTTGTTCCCAAGGGATACAAGATTGAAACATATCAATGGTTATTACTTTCTTAACTTTTTTTTGGCCATTTTTTATCCTTATCTCTGCTAAACATCTGTTCTTGCCACACATCATACATCCTGGTTCACCATCAATTGGTAATGCGCGAAGAGTTGCATTAGAATATTCTGCTTCCATTTTTAGTTTCTTAGCACAATCGTAACATACAAGTTTATATTTTTTATCATTCATTTTCCCCTCCTAATTACCAGGCAATATTTCACGAAGTTGATTATCAACCACGCCCAAACTCTTAAGACCGGAGAATGGAGTTTTATGAACTGTTTGCAAAAAGACGTTGGTATCTTCGCGATTATCTTTTTGTATTTGCTCTGAATAATTATCCATGATAATAAAGTCGCCATCTTTCAAATTAGCATAAGGACCACTTTCCATAACTTTTAATTTCAGGGGATTAGACTGAATAATCTCAGCAATAAAAATTTCAGCAACACCAGTTATTTGAATAACTAAATAATCGCCAGAATCAATGATGTATTTCTTTTCCATTTTTGTCTCCATTTCTATAAAGAAACCGAATCAATAATTTGCGAAACTGGGTCCACAATCTGACGATTTCTTAAATAGTTTTCTTCAGCTTTTTCCTGCGCCGTTCTCCCTCCAAAAATCTTTTTTGCAATAAATTCCAGTAAT
>CAZTRS010000055.1:0-3121 GCA_964616795.1 uncultured Candidatus Saccharibacteria bacterium | reverse complement strand
CTCCCCCGCTGTTTTTTTAGCCAAGACAATAGCGCTTGTAGAATACTCTGTCATTTCATTATTATATCATAACTAAACGGGTTGATAAAACACAAAAACAGTGATAATATGGGATTAATGTTGAATTTTCAATTGTCATTTATCAATTTTCATTGAATTTTCAATATTTTAATTGTCAATTGGTAAATTATATCATTTATTGTAAATTACTAATTGTAAATTGAAATTTTACATCGTGGAGGCGTGGCTGAGTGGTTGAAAGCAGCAACCTGCTAAGTTGTTGACCGGGAAACTGGTCCGAAGGTTCGAATCCTTCCGCCTCCGCAGTGAACGAAATGAACGAAGGAGGCTTTTCGGTCTTCCGAAGCTTTATGCGAAGGAGACCGCCTCCGCCTTCGCCAAATCACAACTTTAACTATGTACTATATTTATAGTCTAAAGTGTAAAGATGGGTTTTATATAGGTTGTATTGATAATCTTGAAGAAAGATTAGAAAAACACAAAAAAGGATTTGTTCCAGCAACCGCAAAAAGACTTCCGATAGAATTAGATTTTTATTTTGCCACCAATAATAAGTATAAAGCTTTTGAATTTGAAAAATATATTAAAATAAAAAGGTCGATTTATTAAAACATTTAATTATTTAATTAAGAGGTAAAATCATATATGACAAATAATAAAATTTTATACATCGTAATAGCTGTTTTAGTTGTTGTTGGCGGTGGATTGTTTTTCTTTTTAGGCGGACAAGATAAAATAGAAACTGATCAGCAAACAACCGCCAAGCCATCAACAGAGGCGTCGGTGCCAGTGACTGATACAACAATGGTTGATTGCAGTGGACAAGAAGATCCAGGATGTTTTATGAATAGAATGAATGGATGTTTGCCCGTAACCGTTAAAATGACAGGGTCAGACGAAACATCTATCGAAATAATAGTCCTTGGAGTGGAAAATGAAAAATGCCACTTTCAAAGAAAACTGAATAATGTTTTAGATATGGATTGCCTATTTCCGAAAGGAACTTTGAATAGTAATACCCTTGACCAAATGTTCGGCAATGATAAAGGATTACAAAAAGTAGTTGATGACGCTTGTAGCGAGCCCGGATGGTAATAAAAGTTATTTACTCGTTTTTTAGGTGGCGCGCCAGCTTCGCTGGCGCGCCCCAGTAACAGAACTTCGTTTCCTACGAAGTAAAAAATTCGGCGATGGCGGAAAAACTCAGACGAACAAAAATTTTTACCCCAATAAAGTCATGAAACGACTCCTTCGGCCCTCCCACCCCAATGGCTCAAGCCGATGAGGCGGAATGAGCCGTTGAAAACATAGGAAATAAACTATAAAAAATGACTAAACTAAATCTCGGCATTATTTTTGGCGGAAAATCAGCTGAACATGAAATATCTTTAATTTCCGCCAATAATATCATTACTAACGCCGATAAAAACAAATACGAAATTTATCCCATTGGAATCAATAAAAATGGGGAGTTTCTTTTATTTTCCGGAAATGATTATATCTTAGATGCTCAAGATGCTAAAAAAGTCCGACTCAATAATAATGGCACGCCAATTACTTTTAATTTTAGTAAAAATCAAAAAATTATCGGAATTTCAGACAAAAATTTAAAAATAAAATTAGATGTTGTTTTTCCTGTTTTACACGGTACTTTTGGAGAAGATGGAACCATTCAAGGACTTTTGGAAATAGCGAATATTCCTTATGTCGGCACTAATGTTCTTGGTTCTGCCATAGGAATGGATAAAGAAATTACCAAAAAAATCTTGGAAAATTCAGGGATAAAAACAGCTAAATTCTTATCTTTTCTTTCTTCAGAAAAGCAAAATATCAATTTTCCCAATATTTCCTTACAATTAGGTCTCCCCTTTTTCATAAAACCAGCCAATGCTGGGTCTTCAGTAGGTATTCATAAAATCAAAGATGAAAAAGATTTTTCTGAAAAAATAAACGATGCCTTTAAATACAGCAACAAAATTATTATTGAAGAAGCAGTCGTTGGAAAAGAAATAGAATGTTCTGTTTTGGGTAATGAGAATCCCATCGCATCACTCCCTGGCGAGGTTATTCCTAATCATGAATTCTATTCTTATGAAGCAAAATATTTAGATGAAAATGGAGCTAAATTTGAAATACCGGCAAAATTACCAGAATCAATAATAAAAAACATCCAAGAAGTCGCCATTAAATCTTTTAAATTACTTAACTGTGAAGGAATGGCTCGTGTAGATGGATTTTTAAAAGAAAACAACGAATTTATATTAAATGAAATTAATACCATCCCCGGTTTTACCGCTATTAGTATGTATCCCAAGCTTTGGGAAGTAAGCGGGCTCTCTCAATCAGAACTTATTGATAAACTGATTCAATTAGCCATTGAAAGATTTAATAGAGAAAAAATAATACAAACTTCTTATACACTAAAATAACCCCCTACCCCAACGGCTCAATCTAACAATAGTTGTGAGCCGTTGAAAACATAGGAAATATGCCACAAAATAAAAAAGAACAAACAATAGAAAGTTATAATAAAAATGCCCAGGCACTCGCAAAAAAATTTGATAGCTTAGGCGCAAGAACAAAAGATATTGAAGAAACTTTTTTATTGACAAAAAAAGACAACCCAAATGTTTTAGAAGTTGGCTGTGGAAATGGTAGGGATGCATCAGAAATTATTAAACATACCAATAAATATCTAGGGATTGATATTTCTGAAAAACTCATAGGCATTGCTCAACAAAAATTACCTCAAACTCAATTCCAAATGGCAGATATAGAAAATTATGATTTTCCACAAAATCTAGACATCATCTTTGCATTCGCCTCTTTAATTCATGTACCGAAAGAAAGCTTAAAAAAAATCTTATCCGATGCCTTTTTATCATTAAACGAAAACGGAATTATTCGATTATCAATGAAATATGCAGATGCTTATGCTGAAATAACCAAAGAAGATGAATTTGGAGTAAGAACTTATTATCTATATTCAAAGGAAGATATAATAGAATTGGCAAATGGTTTTAAAATTATTAAAAATGACCTGCATGATTTAAAAGAACAAAAATGGCTGGAGATTATTTTCAAAAAATAACTCCCCCAC
>CAZTRS010000054.1:0-3334 GCA_964616795.1 uncultured Candidatus Saccharibacteria bacterium | reverse complement strand
TTTGCTTTTTCTAAAGTCAGTCGGACAATACCTTTTAATTCCGCAAAATCTTTTTTGAGTAACTCCGGACGGACGATGAAAACCATATCCCAATTACCTATTTTATTTAAGTATTCTGCGCGGATAATTTCTTTCAGGCGTCGGCGTAATAAATTACGTTGGACGGCTGATTTAGAAGCTTTTTTGCTGATTATTTCCGCTAAGCGACAATGCTGCAGGTCATTATTAATGTATTTAAGGGTGATACCGTTCATTACTATACTGCGGCCATTTTTGAAAACACGGTCAAAATCTCGCTGTAATTTTAAGCGATAAATTTTTTTCATTATTAGACAGTAAGACGACGGCGACCTTTTTGTCTCCTTTTTCTAATAACTCTTTGGCCGTAATTTTTTCTCATTCTCTTTAAGAAACCATGAGTACGGGCTCTTTTTTTCTTTTTTGGTTGATAAGTAACGGACATATAATTTCAATTATTTTCAATCCGCCGTTGAGGCGGATAAAAATTGACGACGAAACAATTTTATCCATAGTAGCACTTAATTTTTGCTTTGGCAACTATGATTAAGAGATTTTTTCTGATATGATGTGTAAAATGGAGAGTTGTTTGTTTTTCGGTGTCTAAATTGATAGGATAACAAAACAGTGTTTTAATCGTTTTATATGTTAGAGAAGCCTGAAAAAGAGATAAAAAAGTTGGTTAAGAGAGCCAAAAACGGGGAAGCCGATTCTTTTGGTTTAATTTACGATTATTATCTTACTCGGGTTTATCGTTTTGTTTTTTTGAAAGTAACCAATAAAGAAGAAGCGGAAGATATTACTCAACAGGTCTTTATGAAGGCCTGGGAGGCATTACCAAGATTTGAGAGCGAAGGTTCGCCTTTTGTCAGTTGGTTGTTCCGTATCGCCAGAAATACAGTGATAGATTTCTACCGTACTAAAAAGCATAATTTGAGTTTGGATGAAGGCATTGGAGTGGACGATGTTTTAGAAAATAGCCCGGAAGATATATTTTTTCAAAATCAGGAAAAAGCGCAAGTAATCAAATCTTTGGAAAATTTGACCGAAGACCAGAAAGAAGTAGTGACTTTAAGATTTGTAGAAGGTTTTTCTTATAAAGAAATCAGCGCTATTACTGAAAAAAATCAAGCTTCCTTGAGAATTATGCAACATCGAGCTATTAAAAAATTAAAAGAAGTGTATAGGGGTTTAGAAGATAGAGGGTAGTATGTAGAAAGTAGAAAAGACAACATTCCACATTCTATTTACCACGTTCAACATTATGAAAAAATCGGCCATTATATCAAAAATAAAAGACTTAAAAGCCTTGGAACCAAGCGCTGATTTTAGATTGCAATCCAAAAAGAATATAGTAGCTTATTGCGCTACTCACCAACATATTGAAAAAACTGTTTTTAAGCCGGTTTTCGCGCCAATGTTTTTGAGAATGGGAGCGGGTGTAGCGGGCATAACTATGATTTGTGTTTTGGGTTGGTATTTTGTTTTATCCCCATTAGTTTTCCCGCAACCACAAAGTTTGAATGTTTCTACTATTAATAATGAGTGGCAGTTGAATGACATTTCTCCTTATTTGGAACAAATTTTTTCTAATGATTTAGCCATGAAAGAAGTGGATTCTGCTTTAAATAATCTGGCTTTTCAGGATACTTTGAGACAAGGCAGCGGAGTGACTGCTATTGAAAAAGAAGCACAATTAATCAGCTTAGACGAGCAATTACCAGTTTTAGATAATCAGGAAATTGATGATATTTTAAGACAACTTTCCAATTAGTTAATAATACCAATATATACGCTTTACTATATAATCTTGTTCGGTCGTAAAGTAATAATTAATATTCTTACCTTACTCCCTCGCTGCGATTATACGAATGTCCCGACGCGCTGATTTAATAATCTATAATAAAGAAGTCGGGACCCCGATAGAATCGTCGGGACATACTCATCATACGAATACGTATTTGTATCATTCGTATCAATTCGTATATTAGTATTGCTTGTCGTAAACAATATGACTAAAAAAATAATTCTTACAATTACTATGGTTTTTGTGCTGTTATCACCGACGGTTGTTTTCATTTACCCGCAAGAGAGCCAAGCTGCTGAAATAGAACAAGGACAAGTAGTAGTAGCCAGCCCTTCTTTTTCGCCGACAGCCTCTCCTACCGCCACCCCGGAGCCCTCACTCAGCCCTACACCCGAAGAGCCGGCTTTAAGTGAAACTATTAATAAACAAGTGAGTGATTTAAAAGAAAGTTTAGTAACTTTAAATGAGATTAGGGAATCCATTCAAACCCCCCAAAACATTAAAAACGAAACAGCCATTAGACAAACTGCGCTTTTCAAAATTATGGATATTTCTTTAAATGAAAATATTCAAACTCTGAACATCATCAGCCAGATTAAAGATTTGGATACAGCGATTTTCCAAGATTTGAAAAAAATGATAGAATCCGATAATACTTGGTATCAAAAATTTATTGTGAAAATTAATTTAGCCACCAGCCCGGAACAATTAAAAGCTATGGCTAATGAAATCCGTTTGCACCGTGAAGAAACCAGAGGGTTAACCATTAGACGTTTAATAGGATTAATTTTAACTTTGCAGGAATTAAAGGCAGTGAATGTGGCTAAAGAAAGAGCTCAGAAAATAGATAATGATTTATCCAATATTAACAGCGCCGTGAGGCCAATTTTAGGAGCTTCTTTGGCCAAAGCTAAAACAGAGATTGAAAGCGCGGAACAATTGGCAAAAAGCAGCTATCTACGTTTGAAAAATATGACATCCTTGGGAGATTTTCAATACGCGCGTGATTGGTTGGAAAGAGCTAACGAATCTTTGAAAACCGCTTATAATATCTTTACTGATATTGCGGATAAAGCGAGATAGAAGACGAATGTCAAAGTTCTAATGTCTAATGTCAAACAAAATCCAAAGTTGAAATGTCAAAAATAATTTGGATTTGGAGCTTTATAAATTGATTTGGCATTGGAAATTGGGAATTAGGATTTTATAAGAAATTTTGACGAATAAAACACAGAAGTTGGTTGAATTTGGCAGAAAGTTATAGTATTATATTCATATGGAATAGGCCCTGTTTGTTAACATGCTGGCAGACAGGATAATATTCAAAATTATATAAAAGCGGCCACCCGAAAAGGTGGCCGCAAGTCGTTTTGGATAAAAAATTAACCCCGCCTTTGGCGGGGTTAATTGAAAAGTCTGATTGAGACTACTTAACAGCTTCTTTCAAAGCCTTACCAGCTCTGAATTTCGGCTTTACTGAAGCAGCGATTTGAATTTTTTCGCCGGTTC
>CAZTRS010000053.1:0-3382 GCA_964616795.1 uncultured Candidatus Saccharibacteria bacterium | reverse complement strand
AAGGTGAAGTTTTGGAAATTATCTGGGACCATAAGATTTCTATTATTGATTTTAAAAGTGATGAATTACAATTAATTAAGCCGATTTTAGAATCTTCGGAAATTAAAAAAACAGGATGGCAATTAAAAGAGTTATTCAAAAAATTAAAAACCCACAATATTGAGTTATCCGGATTTCATCATGATATTAAAATTGCTGCTTGGGTTTTAAATTCTGAAATTAAAGATTATTCCATAGAAAAAATCTACCAGCGCAGTTTTAGAGCGGATTTCCCCGTTAATGAACCGAGGGTAGTCATTATTAAAAAAATCAAAGAATTTCAAAATAAAAAAATAGAAGAATTTAATTTAAAAAATGTTTTTCATAATATTGAAATGCCTTTAATACCAATTTTGGGACAAATGGAAATGGAGGGTATTGAATTAAATGTGTCTCATTTCAAAAAACTCTCTCAGGAAATTACTATAGAAATTGTGGAATTAGAAAAAGCAATACATGAATTAGCCGCTTCTGATTTTAACATCAGTTCACCCAAACAACTTTCCGAAATTTTATTTACCAAACTGAGTATTGCTACCAAAGGCTTAAAAAAGACTCCAGGCGGTGTCATTTCTACTCAAGAAACCGAATTAAATAAAATGGCGGATAAACATCCCATTATTCCGCTTGTTTTAAAACATCGCGAATTAATGAAATTAAAAAATACTTATATTGACCCTCTTCCGGAATTAGCTGATTCTCAAAAACGCATTCATACCAACTATAATCAAACTGGCACTGCTACCGGCCGTTTATCTTCTGATAATCCTAATTTACAAAATATCCCCGCTCAAGGCGAATGGGCCAAGAAAATCCGCGAAGGCTTTATTTGCGATAAAGAAAAAGTTTTAATCAGCTTGGATTATTCCCAAATTGAATTGCGTATTGCCGCAGCGCTCTCCAAAGACAAGAAAATGACTCAAGCCTTTAAAGAAGGGAAAGACATTCATTCTTTAACTGCCTCGGAAATTAATAATCTTCCTTTTGATAAAATTACTCCGGAAATGAGACGCCAAGCTAAAGTTTTAAACTTTGGAGTTTTATACGGCATGGGTTCTCGGGCTTTTTCTCAAGAAGCAGGGCTATCCAAAGAAAAAGCCGCTAATTTTATTGAAGAATATTATCATGATTTTGTCGGCATCAAACAATGGCAAGAAAAAATTATTGAAGAGGGGAAAACTATTGGCCACATTAGCACTCTCACTGGTAGAAAAAGATGGGTTATGGATTTAGCTTCGGAAAATCAAAAATATCGCGCCATGGCCGAACGCGCTGCTATTAATTTTCCTATTCAAGGATTAGCGGCTGATATTATTAAACTAGCGATGATTGAAATTGATAAAACCTTAAAAACCAAAGGATTAACCGACGATATAAAAATGCTTTTGCAAGTTCATGATGAATTAATTTTTGAGGTTTATAAAAATTATTCCGAAAAAGCTAAGGAGCTGATAGATAAAATAATGGAATCTGCTTTCAAATTGGATTCTGTAGAAATTAAAGCAGATTCTAAAATAGGAAATAATTTAGCAGAGCTTTAAATTAACTTTTCTCATTATTATTCGTGAATATCTTTTACTAAACAATCAATTTTTTCTTTAATTTTGTATCCATCGCAATGTTTTAATACTCCGAAATAAGATTGGAGTGTTTGGTTAAATGATTTTTTGGTAATTAAATTATTTTTCAATCCACCTATCTTTTGAGATATTCTCTTGAAGATTCTTTTTTTAGTTTTAGTTCTCAAAACTTTGTGATAAGGTAATAAAACATAGCCGAGAAAATCAATTCCTTGGTGATATTTCTTAATAATAATTTTATTGGGATGCAGGGATAAATTGAGGTTCTTTTGAAGGAAATCACTAATTATTGGAATTAAACTCTCTAAATATGCTCTATCCTTGTTTAAAATGATAAAATCATCGGAATAACGGATATAATATTTAATTTTCAATGTGTGTTTAATAAATTGGTCTAATTCATTAAGATAGATATTGGCAAAATACTGACTAGTGAGATTACCAAGAGGAATACCTTGATTTTCTGTTTTATTAAAACTTTTGATAATCCCCTCAACCCAGCACGAGTAAAAATAGAATTATTAAAAAGATTAATAAGAATTTCCCAAGAATTAGATATTATTTCAAGTAAAAAATATATAGAATTAGAAATTGATTTACAAGAAATTTCTAAAATGACGAATGGCTGGATAAAATATTTATTAAAGAAACCTCAATAAATGAGGTTTCTTTTTAGAAACTTCTGACGAGCACGCAAATTGTCATTAGTATTGTCAGAGTTGTACCAATTCACGTTGAGCTTATTATTGGACTCGTTCCAATTCACGTTCGGCACATTGCCATTGTCATACCGCGAACCCGATTATTTGTTTGATTTCATCCATTGCACCAATAATTTTATAATAACAATTATTTCAAAATTATTTGTTAATCCCAATTCATTGGGAATTCTTTTACAAGGCAATTGTTTAAAACAATATCCTCACCAAAACCAAACAAGCAGTTTCTTAATATTATTTGGTAAACTGCCATTTCACTATTGTGAAGCCAGCTTAACAACCAAAATATATTCTAGCATAAAAAATCTCCCTTTCGTACGATTATCCGTACGAAAGGGAGATAAGGTTACAAGTTACAAGAAAAAAGGAACTGTCTGACGAGCACGCAAAGAGCCACGAGCATCGTCAGAGCGGTACCAACGCACGCCGAGCCCAAGATTATTGGACTCGTACCAACACACGCTCGGCACACCGCCATCGTCATACCGCGAACCACTGCAGAGAGTGATGTTATTGATGTCCAAGTGTTTATCGGTTTTCCAGTAGTAGAAGAGTTCTAAGAGTAGACGCTCTTCTAAGGTGATGCCCTGAATATGGTCTTGCTCCAGGTTGTTGGCTGAACGGTTTTTCAATTCTTCGTCAGCTTCCACCCTATCACGAATCCAGATGGCATAGGTGCTATTTTTGGGGTTTCGGATGGACTTGGCTTGATTGAGTACATCATCCAAGCTTTTGTCAGTCCACTTCCAGACTTGGAATAGTTCCTTACACTTGTCAAAGAGCTTCTGAGCGGTTAAACCCTGAAGCATGATGATGAGCCAGTTGAAACCCTCTTTCTTTTCCGAAACGTGGATGTCCGACAGATCAACGGTGATGTTGAAAACCCTTTTGTAGAATTTTCTCCATTCGTTGATGAGATCGGAATACGACGAGGTGACGAAGGGATTTTCCCGTTTTAGAAACCTACTGAATTCCTGCACGGTAATAACACCGTGCTGGATTTTCTGAAAAAAATCCGCCAACATGCCAAGCACATTGCCCGGC
>CAZTRS010000052.1:0-3487 GCA_964616795.1 uncultured Candidatus Saccharibacteria bacterium | reverse complement strand
TTGAGATTTTATGCCTCCATGCGTTTGGATATCAGAAGAACCGCTCAAATTAAAAAAGGCGAAGAAGTAATTGGTTCCAGGTCCAAAGTAAAAGTGGTAAAGAATAAAGTAGCGGCTCCGTTTAAAGTAGCAGAATTTGATATTATGTATAACGAAGGTATTTCTAAGGAAGGAGATTTAATCAGTTTGGGTGTGAAAATCGGTATTGTAAACAAATCAGGCAATACTTATTCTTTTGGCGAGGATAAATTAGGAGTAGGTTACGATGCTTCCAGAGAATTTTTGAAACAAAATCCAAAAATCAGTGCTGGTATTGCTAAAGAAATCTACAAAAAAGCTGGAATGTAAATTCAGGACATTTTATTTAAAAAACAGGCCGCTAATTAGAGGCCTGTTTTAATTATGGTGGTATATTGACAGATTATACATGGATATGCTATAATGTTAATATCATGCTTTTCCTGATCCTTGGCGGTAGGCCTAGGTGAGGGTTGTCTGAAAAACCCAATTTCAGGAATGTAAAAAGCAGAAGGGAAAATGATGCCCCGGAAAGTCGCTTAGCGGACTGATCCGATACCATCACAAATGGTTTAGTGGCAACAGCTAAGTCTTGCTCAAAAGACGATTCCCGGTCTGAGCAAGGAAAAACAGGGATATCCCAAAGCATAAGATCCCGTGCTTAAGGGAGAAAAAAGAGGATCCCCCAGGCGGCTTCATAGCGCCTGGGGTATTTTTATTTTTTCTATTCTTCTGGAACTTATTCCATACTATAGTATGGAATAAGTTCCAGCGCGTTAAAAAATAATTTAATTTAAAATATCAATGTTTTGCTGGAATTGAGCCAGGCGTTCTTTGATGAGAGGATATTTTTTTAATTCTGGGTCGAATTTTAATATTTTTTCCGCTTCATCGCGAGCCAGTTGTACCAAATCCAAATTTTTTAAAGCATTCATTAAATAATCAGGAATGCCGGATTGGCGAAAACCCAAGAAATCTCCCGGCCCTCGGATTTGTAAATCTTTTTCTGCCAGTTCAAAAGAATTTTTAGCTTTAACAATAGCATCTAAACGGTCAGTGGCGTTTTTAGTTTCGGATTCGGTAAAGAGCAAACAATAAGATTGATGTTCGCCGCGACCAACGCGTCCGCGGAATTGATAAAGTTGAGCTAAACCAAAACGGTCGGCGCCTTCAATCATCATAATGGAGGCATTGGGCACATCAATACCCACTTCAATTACAGAAGTAGAAACTAAAATATCAATTTCTCCTTGGCTAAAATCTTTCATGATTTTCTCTTTTTCTTTGGCGGGCATTTTGCCGTGAAGCATAGCAATATTTAAATCAGGGAAAATTTGTTTTTTCAGTTTTTCATATTCCTGCATAGCGCTTTTCCTTTCCCATAAAGGAGAAAAAGATTGTTTAGTATCGCCAGCTGGTGGAGCGATTAAAGGGCAAATCACAAAAACTTGTCTGCCTTTTTTAATTTCACTGCGAATAAAAGTATAAGCCTTAGAACGATTGGTGGGGTCTACTACTTTAGTAAGAATTGGTTTTCTGTTGGCCGGCATCTCGTTGATTAAAGAAATATCTAAATCTCCCCAAATAGTTAAAGCTAAAGTTCTGGGGATAGGAGTGGCAGTCATAGCTAATAAATGCGGGGCAAATCCATCTTTTTTATTGGAGTTTAATAAAGAAGCGCGTTGTTCTACTCCAAATCTGTGTTGTTCATCAATAATAATCAAGCCTAAATCTTCAAATTTTAAATTTTTAGAAATTAAACTGTGAGTGCCAATAACAATATCTAATTTTCCCGATTCACAATTCTTGGCAATTTCTTTTTTGGTGGCTTTGGATTCTA
The DNA here is from genome assembly GCA_964616795.1 of uncultured Candidatus Saccharibacteria bacterium. Lineage (GTDB taxonomy): Bacteria > Patescibacteriota > Minisyncoccia > UBA6257 > JAAZHW01 > DAONDV01. The sequence goes on along the minus strand of CAZTRS010000052.1, from coordinate 1,629 downwards.
ATCCGGCCCAAGAAATTTGCGCTCCGGAAGAAGTGAGTAAACCGATATTGATTTCAAACTTTTTAAAAAGTTGAGAAAGGGTGCGGAAATGTTGTTGGGATAAAATTTCCGTAGGAGCCATAAAAGCCACTTGAAAATTATTTTTCACGGTGGCTAAGGCAGCCATAGCAGCGACAATGGTTTTTCCTGAGCCCACATCTCCTTCTAAAAGACGATTCATGGGTTCGGGCTTGGCCAAATCCCTTAATATTTCTAAAATTGCGCGACGTTGCGCCAAAGTAAATTGAAAACTTAAAGAATCGGCAAAATCTTTTAAAGTGTCCATATTAGCTTTCACTTTGAAAGATTTTTCTTTTTTTATTTTTTTTCTTTCTTTGAAAACCAATAATTCCAAAATAAATAAATCTTCAAAAGAAAATCTTTTTTGGGATAATTCCGATTGCTCAATAGAATCAGGGAAATGAATTTGTTCTAAGGAGGTTTTTAATTCCGGTAAATCTAATTGTTCACGTAATTCCTGAGGGAGAGGGTCGGCGGGGAATTTTACATCAGACCAAATCTTTTTTAATAAAAATCTAATACCGCGAGAAGTGAGTCCGGCGGTTTCCGAATAAATAGGCACTAAGCCACCGGTTTCACGGCGTTCAATATCAGCCACATCATAAATTTTTTCATAAGAAGGGTTGGATAAATAAATGCCTTTATCATTTTCGGCAATTTTACCGGCTAAACTCACTAAATTGCCGATTTTTAGAGTGTTGCTGATATAAGGTTGATTAAACCAGATAGTGCGTAAAGAATCGGTTTCGTCTTCAATAATCGCTTCAGTAATAAACATTTTTCTTTTCCAAGTGCGAATAGTTTTGATGTTGGCGATTTTTCCGGTGATAGTGGCGATTTCTCCTATTTCAATATCTTCTATATTTTTAAAATTGGAAAAATCTTCATAACGTTTGGGAAAATGAAAAAATAAATCACGCACGGTTTTAATGCCGAGCTTTTCCAATTTAGCTTGGTAATATTTTCCCACGCCGGAAATTAAATTAATGGGGGTGTTGAAGTCCATATATATTATTAAATCCTAATTCCCAATTTCTAACCTGTCTGCCGGCAGGCAAGCGACCAATCAATTATTTATCCGCCAGCTGGCGGACCGATGACTAAAACATTTTTATGATTTTATTGGGTATTGGGATTTGGTTATTGGGATTTATCGGATAATTTCGCCTATATTATAATCTATTTTTTGAGTAAAAAAAAGACCCCGCTCATAGAGACGCGGGGTCGGGTTGTTTGTTTTTGCCGTTTTGCATTGCTTCATAGAGAAGCTAGCTCAGGCTGCGAGCATTGCTCGCTTTTCTTTTAGGACACTGCTTTCCTAGGCTCGCCATCTTATTCAGTAAGACGGGGACAAAACTGTTTACCCATGCTTTTACGCGGAAGGGCCCGATTGGTCTTGTTTTAAGAGTGGGCGTTTTTACCGCAACCCATAGGATTTCTCCAAGGGTGTGTTTTTTCGTCTTTCCGATCAGTTACAGGGATCGGTACCTTACTGTTTCAGTCGTGTCAGCTTTTTCATTGGCCCTCCTTTGGGCTGTGTGGCATAGGCCAGGTTGCTTTTGCCACGGT
>CAZTRS010000051.1:0-3602 GCA_964616795.1 uncultured Candidatus Saccharibacteria bacterium | reverse complement strand
TCCGAATTATTGGCTAAAGCCTTTACCAGGTAGTGTGCTTTGCTCTACTACCTGGATGGGCATATTTAAAAACTTACTTCCATGGCACGATTGACTCTACCGGCTGTGCCGCTGGAACGAATGTAGCCAGAGCCGCTGGAATTTTCATAAATGGTGCCATTAGTCATTATTGGTAAATCAGTATTACCTTTATTGGTTTTAAATAATTGCCATTCAATTCCTGATTCAGCCGCATAAATTGCTTTTACCGATTCATTAGTATTAATCATGGAGCGTAATTCATAAAGTACCATTCCGCCCATGGCAATGGCTAAAGCAAAAGTACTCATCATTATTAGAACCGTAATGAGTAATACTTGGCCTGTTTCCCCGTTTTCTATTTTTTTATAGAATGGATATGTCGTCATAAATTTAAAATGTAAATATTAAAGTGTAAAATGATAATGTAAAATGTTAAAATTTTTAATTTTGATTTTTTAACTTTTAATTTTTATTATATCACACCAGTTTCTAAGTTTCTGGGACTAATAGTTGTTTGTAAATCCCTGATTACTTCTTGACTACTGAATTTACTGGAAATCTTTAATTTAATAGTTATTTTTATTTGTTGGTCGTCATATCTTTTTTCTCCGGCTAAATTAAAAGATAGTTTTTTAATTCTGATGTTTTGCGCGGTTATGGGTTCAAATTCTCCTCCAGCCACCGAGCGTTCTATTGTTTCATTATTTAATCTGTAAATAATCGCTTGGTTGCGATAGCTGAGAAAACTTAGCTGGTCTTCTAAGGGAGCAAAAAACATACTGCCCATCCTGATGTCTCTGGCCATCATTTCCAAGGCGTAGGCAAGGTTATCGTTAGCATTAAGAGTGGCAATGGTCAATCTTTGGCTTCTTAAGCCAGCTAAAAAGGCGGCTGAAGTTGCGGCCATAATAATAGTAAAAAGACCAATGGAAATTAAAACCTCGGGCATAGTAAAGCCGCGCATTGTCTTATTTTTTATTTTACTTGCCCCCTGGTATCCGCCGATTGGCGAAGAAAGAGGGTTGTTTATATCGTTTTTCATTATTTTGTATTTTACATTTAAGGTTTTTTACACTCTTTTAAAGCCAATTAAATAGATGATCTTCTATGACAGTTTCAAAATTTTTTCCACCCTTAGCCGACCAAGTAACGATTGATTTGACGCGTAGTTCATTGGCGTTAATTAGAGTTAATTCTATTTTTCTGTAATAAAAAGTGGCATTTCCTTCAATATAATTATAGCCCGTGGTTTCATCAAAAAGTAACGGTTGTTCCAAGTTTTCGTTTAATTTAGTATCTTTATAATCAATTTGATAAGTTCCGTTATTTAATCCAGTCAGCCAATTTTTTTGGCTAATCCAATTATTATCTCTGATATTTCTTACCAACTCAATGCCTTCTTGAGCTAAATTAGCGGCAGCCAGTTGATTAAAAGCTGTGTCGGCGAAACCCATACTGCGATTAACCAAAACCATTAATCCCGTAATTCCCGAAACAATCAAACCAATCGCAATCATTGATTCGATTAAAGTAAATCCTTTATTTAATTTTGTTTTTTTCTGATGCATTTTTACTTGCCCTCCGAATTCGCCAACTGGCGGAGAAGGAGGAATTTAAAATGTGGATACTTGTCCGGCTTTACTCATTTTAATTTCAATTTTTGCGCCGCTGTTAGCTTTGATAGTAATAGATGCTTCGGTTATTTCTGATGGTTCAAAATATATATTTGGGTCAGGCGGTAAATAAAAGACACTCTCAATATTTTTTTTATCAATGGAAATAGACGGACTTAAATCAATTGATTCTACATCGGATAAGCCGTCAGACGGTCTTGTGTGATTTGAATTTTGGCAGTTGGAAGAAATGTCAGCGTAAATAATATAACGGTTGGGGTTTGAAACACTATCAAAATAAACTCCATATCCACAGGGGTGCACAGCGTTTCCTTCGCTATTGGTAAAAGTGGCGGTGGTAATTGCCAAATTTTTAGCGCGATTAACATCAGTAACTATCTTAGCTCCTTGGCGAAGTAGAATAGAGGCGTTTTCTCCGCTCTTGGAATACATAATTAGAATTCCGCTTAAGAGTGTTAAAACGCCAACTGTTACCAGCATTTCAATTATGGTGAAACCGGATATTTCCTTATCTTTCATATCTATATTTTAACTTATTTTTAATCAATAAAAAAGGCTTTATCCACACAAGCCATTGTTTGCTTTATTTTTCAGATGTATAATAAAGAAGTAGAGCTTCCTTCTTTGAAGTTCGCGCGTTTTGAAGAGTAAATAAAGTCGCGTTAATTTTTTTAAAAAACCATGGATCAATTCACTCCAAATCAACAAGTGCCGGTAACTCCAAAAAAATCCAAGATGGGTTTAATTATTGGTGTTATTGTAGTTATTGTTGTCGTTGTTGTTTTATTGTTGGTACTATAGTACCGATAAAAATATTTAGTTATGGCTGACATTATTATTGAAAATCCAAAAAAATCAAAAAAATGGCTTTGGGTATTATTACTTATTGTAATTATTATCGTCGCTGGAGTTTTTTATTATTTTTGGAAAATAGCTGATAGAAATACTGGAGAAACTAATCCTGAAGTTCAGGTTGTTGTTAGTGGAGAATTACCGGAAGGATTTCCGGCTGGTTTACCAATTGAATCGGGAGCCGTTTTACAATCTCAAGAAACACAATTTGGGAACGGGGTTGTACAATCGGTTTCTTATACTTCCAGTCAATCCCTGAGGAAAATATTTACTGAATATTCCGATTATATTTCTGCTAATAATTGGATTACTATTAATAAACAAGAAGAAGGAGATAATTATTTTATTTTTGCCACTAAAGATTCCGTATCTTTGAATATAAGTATTTCTCAGGAAATGGAGGGTCAGATTTTTGTGATTATAGCCTATACTAAGGCTCAATAAATTGTGTATAAAAAATTCGGTCGCCCAAGGCGACCGAATTTTTTTACTCTATTTTTTTAATTTTTGGACCGTCAATTTTGTCTTCCACTGAATATCCGAGTTTAGAGATTTTATCACGCAATTCATCGGAAAGTTCCCAATTTTTATTTTCTCTGGCTTGCCCGCGTTCTTCAATGAGTTTTTTTACTTGTTTTGGTATTTCCACAATTTCTTTTTTTAACAATTCTAATCCTAAAACTTCGTCTATTTTAGTGATTGCTTGGATTTTACCCTCTGCTTTTTCATCGCGCAATAGATTCCATAGAATAGCTAAGGCACCCGGCATATCTAAATCGTCATTTGTTTTTTCCCGGAATTCATTTAAATATTTTTCATTTTCGCTCGAGGCGGACCCGCCCTGGGCGGGAATTTCAGAGACTATATTTACCATTCTTTCATAAGCATTTTTAGCAGCATCTAAAGATTCTAAAGAAAAATCCAATTGTTTTCTGTAATGCGTTCCTAAAACCAAATAACGAAAATGCATGGGTTTGTATCCCAACTTTTCTAATTCATTTAAAGTATAAAGTCCGCCTTTGGATTTAGAAATCTTTTCTCCGTTAAAAGTTAAAAATGCTCCATGTAGCCAATAATTTACGAATTTTTTTCCCG
>CAZTRS010000050.1:0-3903 GCA_964616795.1 uncultured Candidatus Saccharibacteria bacterium | reverse complement strand
CAACTGTCCTCTAATAATTTATGGTTGAATAAACTATTAAAAATTGTTTAAATAAGTTACTCTATGATTACTGACCGCGATATTAAAAAAATGAAAACAATTTTTGCCACGAAAGACGATCTTAAAGGATTTACAACCAAGGATGATCTCAAGAGATTTGCAACCAAGGATGATCTCAAACAGTACGCAACTAAAAAAGATTTTAGAGCGATGGAGGGACGGATTATTAATAAATTTAATGAGGTAGTGGACTATTTTGACGATAAAATTATTAATCACGAAAAACGAATTTCTACCCTAGAATCCCACCGTGCTTCTTTATAATTATTGCTTATTTCAAAAGCAATCTTATGCTCAAAAAGGCAATCGTTACCAGGATGATTAATCTCAACCATTTATTGCCCAACTTAATGGCGTATTTGGCGCCCAGAATAGATCCTAAAAATGTTCCAGGCAAATAAGCCAGTAAATACAGAGGGTTAAAAATACCGCTAATTGCAAAAACAATGATTGAACCGATATCCAAAAATATTCCTGGAATTTTGTCGGTCCCTTTTAGTTCCAATATCGTCAGACCAAAAAAATACATGTAGATATACAGGAAAAATATTCCGGCACCGGCCGAGAAAAAACCACACCAGACAGAGGCAAGAAAATAAAACAAATATCCTAAATACTCTTTGGCCTTTGAAGTTTTGACTTTTTCAACCCCCAAGTTTTTTTTCACTAAGGATAAAGGAATAAACAAAAGAATAAGAATACTAATAACTTTGTTTAGCATCGCGGCATTGGTGGCGACAAGAATATGGGAACCGATGGTCGCACCGATGAAAGCAATTATTGATAGGGGAATAACAAGTCTCCAGATAATTTTTTTGGCTTTCCAGAATTGACGTAATCCGCCAATTCGCCAACCCAAAGTACCAACAGCCTGGGTAGCTAAAGCCAAATGAGGAGGAATTCCCAAAAAAAGCATCGCGGAAACACCGACCAAAGAAACACCACCACTGACAAAATTTCCCACAAAACTGGCAATAAATCCAATAGCAAACAAAAGCAACAAAAACATGAGTTTATTGTATCAAATCTTGAAGGGGTATTATTTTTTACGCCATCTTTTTAGTTTGGGAAGATTTTCCCAAGCCATTTTGCGAGCTTGCTCTTCGGCCATACCCATCTGGGGTGCAAAAGGAATAAGCCTTTCGATCATTTGTTCAAGGGTTAGATCCGGCATGGTAAATTTGCCATCCTTGAAACAATGGCAACAATATTCGTTGCTTCCAAAATCTTCAGACTTCATCATGGGCATCCCGCAGCTCTGACAGATCGGCGCATGTTTATCCATATAAATTAAGTATACTATTTAACAATTATTAAAACCAAAACACAAGGTCATGCTTAAAATAGATAATATCAGTAAACAATTTGGGGATAAAAGCGTTCTAAAAAACATATCCTTTAATTTAGGAAGTCATGAAGTAATGGGTTTAATCGGTGAAAATGGTTCTGGAAAAACTACGCTGTTGGAAATCATCGCCGAAAATTTAGCCCCTGATAAGGGTGAAATCAGGATACAAAATGAAACAATCGGCTATCTTCCGCAAAATCCCCGCTTTACCGAAGAAAAAACCATAAAAGATTTTTTATACAAAAAAGTGTCTCCAGATGAAGGATATAAGATCGACATTATCTTAAATAAAGTAGGGTTAGGAAATTTGTCTCCAAGCTTACTGGTAAATAGTTTAAGCGGTGGGCAAAAAACCAGACTTTGTTTGGCTTCTTTGCTTATTTCCGATCCTGCCCCAACCACCTTGCTACTTGACGAGCCGACAAACAACCTTGATATCGAAGGAATAGACTGGCTGGAAAAATTTATTACTTCATTTGATGGAAATGTTCTTCTCGTATCACATGACCGTACCTTACTGGACAACTTGGTCGATAAAATCATGGAGTTGGATAATGGATCAATCAAAACCTATGGCGGCAATTACTCTTTTTACCGAGAACAAAAAACAATTGAGGCAAACGCCTACGAAAAAATGTATATTGCCCAGCAAAAGAAAATCGCCCGAACCGAAGAGAATATCGAAAGAATACAGGCAAGAGCCCGACAAGGAGAAAAACAGTTTGGGTCAGGAATGCCTTATCAAAGACGGAAAATCAGAAAATCCGCCCAACAAGCAGTCCACCGAAAAAAGAAGCTGGAAAAATATTTAGCCGACGAAAAAAGGTTGGAAAAACCAGAGGAAAAAATCAAATATTTCATTAACCTCTCAGGAGTAACGCATTCCGGGAAAACTTTGATTCTGGCAAAAAATATTTCCAAATCTTTTTCAGGAAAAAAAGTTTTGGATAATATATCTTTTCATATTGCCGGAGAAGAGAGGGTGTGGTTGGCCGGTCTTAACGGAAGCGGTAAATCGACTTTATTGAAAATTATCATTAACGAAATCAAACAAGATAACGGTTCGATCGAAATCGGTAACAATATCAATATTGGTTATTTTTCCCAAGACAGGCAAAATATACAAGCGGAGAATACGATTGTCGACGAATTGATGAAATTAGGTCTTAATCAAACGGAAAGCTATAAGCTGGCGATAAAGTTTAATTTTGAGAGAGATGATCTGAATAAAAAAATAAAGGATCTCAGTATGGGGCAAAAAGCCAAGGTGGCTTTTGCAAAGTTAACCTCGGGAAATTATCAGCTTCTGATTCTTGATGAACCAACCAATCATCTGGAAATCCAAACAAGAGAAATTTTGGAAGAAGCTTTGGGCAACTACCAAGGTGGGGTTTTGATCGCTTCTCACGACCGCTTTTTCCTAGAAAGAATCGGAATAAATAAAATAATCAGTCTATAAAATTTTTTCGTAACTATATTTATCTTCTATTTTTCTTATCTCTTTATTAATCTGTTTTTTATACTTATCCGAATATTCTTCGATTTTTTACGTCGGACATATTTATTAAGAATAGCAGTTTCCCAAGAATGCTGAAAGTTTATGTAGAGCGCTGGAACTTTTTAATCCTTATAGTAATTTTATGTTTTTATTGCTAAATAGAACTTTTCAAGAGAATCTTTAATTCTTATCAATAATTCTTGGTGTAATTTTGACCATTCTTCTTTTTTATAGATTTCAATTAAACCAATATCTTTCAAGCTTTTTACATAATTTGATACTTCTTCCGGATGAGTAGCTAAATTTACAACTCTGTAAATATTTCGTAAACCAAACAAATTTTCATCAACTTTAATCCTTTTCTCGTAAAGAAATAAAATTAATCGATTAATAGGTTTACTAAACTCATTTATTTTTTGTCCAGGCAATATTTTTTTTATATCTTCTTCATTTAAAGAATATTTAACTTTTGTTGATATGTTATTAAACATATCTCTTAAGTCAGAACATTTACTTATAAACAAATCATTATTATTAATTGCTTCCATTTGGTTGATTAAGCTTTCATCATCATTAAATATTTTTATTTTAATTTTTTCATTTATTATACATTGTGTATTTATTTTAGATCTTAAAGTAGTTATATTACTGATAACTTGTATATTGCTATATTTAGCATCTTCTAATTCCCTAGTTTTCTTTTGTTTCATTAATTTTTCTTTATTATTTTCTTTTATAATTTCAACTGCTCTGTCACATCCTTTTTTTATAATAATTTCTATAAGTTTTGGAACATTTCCTCCAGACCAAGACTTTAATTCTTTTGACAATAAAATATCTACTTCATCCGAATGATAATTGTCATAATTTTCAATTAAATAATTAAATTCTTCTTTAGGATTTATTCGTAATAAGAATCGTAATGATGTTTCTCGACTTTTAGTATTGATAAGGCTATTTAAAAGTCGAAAAACACCCACCAAACACACCCAACACA
>CAZTRS010000049.1:0-3911 GCA_964616795.1 uncultured Candidatus Saccharibacteria bacterium | reverse complement strand
AGATAAAAAGAAAAAAAGGAGTAAAAAAGAAGAGGGGGGAGGCTCTGAATCATCTTCTGAACGAGAACCAGTTTTCTCTCTTAAAGAATATGTTGAAAATTGGAATAAATACTTCGGTAGTCAATTTAAAATTGATTCCAATCTGTTTTTAGCAGAAGCTTTGGATAAAAAAATGGAAATCCCATTCTTAGAAGACCATATAAGAATGATATATAAAAAGAAGAGGGAAGCTGACAAAAGCTCAGTAGGTTCTTTTTCAGAAAGAGATTTAGAAAAAAGTCTTAAGAGTTTGAATAATTATTTATAAATTCAAAAATATGGACAAAAATAATACACAAAAAATAACACAAGAGGAAGAATTAGAAAAAAAAGCAAAAGAATTACTAGCGGAGATAAAAAAGACTAATGATGATTTTGAAAAAAAATCTGGAGTTTTATTAGAAGAAATTGGTAAAGATCTTAACGATGTAGAAAAGGAATCAGAAGAAATTGATAAGGATTTAGAAGTAACTCTGGAGGAAGCAGACAAAGATATAGATAAGGCTACTGAAGAGTTTATGAAAGATGATTATGAGAACGAAAAGGAAGAGGACGATGATTTAGAGTAATAATTGGTTTTAGGCTTCCTGATTGCTTTTTGTAGTCGGGGGGTTTTTATTTGACATTGCTATTATTATATTGTATAGTAGAAATGGTTTTAAATTAAAAAGAGAATATGGAGGTAAACATGGATAGTATTAAAGATTATTATGATATGGTGGATCTTTTGAATAAAGAAATTGATATACTTGAAGAGAATATTGCAAAATTACGCATAAGAACAGTTGATACAACCATTATGTTAACCAAAGTAAAAGAAGAATCAGAGCCGACGAAGTGTTTTCTTAAGTATCTCCCGCAATTGATTGAGTCTGATGAAAAGAAGATAAAATCAAACGAGAGACAGAGGCAAGTGTTTATTAAATTGAGAGATGATATACAAAAAGAACTTGATAAATTAAAAGAAGAGAAAGGAGGGTAACATGAAAGAAGGAAAGGTCACTGAATATGATAAAGAATTACAAACTGGTTTTGGAGAAAAGAGGGTTGGAAGAATAGTTGGTAATGATGGTGAAGAATTTGAAATTCGTAAGTTAGATGAAAGTTTGCAAACAGGATTTTTTGAAAAGAAGGTTGGCAGAATAGTAAAAACAAGTTTTTCCGGTGGTGGAGGTGGTGGAGGTTCTGGTTTTTTTGAAAATATAAAAAGTTCAATTTTTGGAACATTAATATTTCTTGCGATAGGAGAGATTATCCTTTTTTGCGTAATTCCAGATATAATAAAGAAAATGGGGATGGAATTGTTGGTGCCGACATTTTTTTGGGTTTTAACTATTATTTTTGGCAAGAAAGAAAATGATCAAATTGGTGCGGTTGCGTGTTTATTATTTTTAATCCTATCTTTGTTATTTACTCTTAATTGTGCTGTTAAATATTCAGGTAAAATTTAAAAAAGTATTTTTATAAAAACAAGGTCGAGTGAATCGACCTTGTTTTATTTTATCATTTTTAGAAATTCTTTTTCGCTAATTATTTTTTATTCCTAATTTTTTGAGCTTTATCGTCCCAGTAGTAAAGCATAGCTTATTACGGGACTTCGCTCATATGTTCTAATCCTCAAGCATTTTTTTGAATTTTTGCTCGTTTATTATTTTTACATTTAATTGTTTGGCGCGTTCGTATTTAGAGCCAGGGTCAGAGCCGGCAATGACATAATCGGTTTCTTTGGAAACATCAGAGGATATTTTTCCGCCCAAATCGCGGATTTTTTCTTTAGCCTCATCACGAGACATGGTTTCCAGTCCGCCAGTTAAAACAAAAGTTAATCCTTCTAGTTTTTTACTGGCAGCACCTTTTTCTGCTTTTTTGAAAATAATGCCATTTTCTTCCAATTCTTTAATAAATTTTTTATTTTTTTCTTCTTTAAACCAGTAATAAATGCTTTTCGCTACTTTTGGTCCCACATCAGGAATTTCTTGCAGTTTTTCTATAGAAATTTTTTCTATAATATTCAAAATTTCTGTCGGCTTGGTTATTGCTGATTGGTTATTGTTTATTTTTTGTGCAAGCAAAACCGCTGTTTCTTCTCCTATGTGTATTATGCCTAAGGCGTAAATAAAGCGATGCAATTCAATTAACTTTTTCTCATTGATGGAATTAATAATATTAGAAGCTGATTTTTCTCCAAATCTTTCTAAGACCGCTAAATCACCTTCTTTTAATACGAATAAATCAGAAGCGTCATGAATTAAATTTTCATCTAAGAGGCGGTCAATGACTTTTGGTCCTACACCCTTAATATCAAAGGCTGTTTTTGAGACAAAGTGATAAAGATTTTCTTTAAAGCGGGCGAAACAATTTTTATTCAAACAACGATAAATAACGCCATTTTCATCTTTTTTAATTAGTGAATCGCAAATGGGGCAATGATTGGGCATTTTAAATTCTTTTTCTTTTCCAGTTCTTAAATTTTTGAAAACCTCATTAACTTGAGGGATAACATCTCCGGCTCTGCTGATGGAAACCGTGTCTCCGATTTTTACCCCTAATCTTTGTATTTCATCGTAATTATGAAGAGTAGCGCGGGAAACGGTAATGCCTCCAATGCCCACGGGTTCCATAATAGCTACGGGAGTTAAGGCTCCGGTTCTGCCAATTTGTATTTGAATATCCAGTATTTTGGTAGTCGCTTCTCTGGCCGAGAATTTGTAAGCAATAGCAGCGCGTGGCGCCTTACCCACAATACCGGCTTTCTTGAAATCAGCTTCGGAATTAAGAATTACCACAATTCCGTCTATTTCATAAGGCAAGGATTCGCGCAGAGCATCGGTTTTTTTATGAAAATTAAAAATACCACTTAAATCTTTTGCCGGTTCATTGTGAGGATTAATTTTTAATCCCAGAGATTTTAAAATGAGATGTTCTTGTTCGTGGGTGGTTTGTCCGAAGTTGGTGACTAACGCATAAGCAAAAAAATCTAATTTTCTTTTGGCCGTTATCTTTGGGTCTAATTGTCGTATGGACCCGGCTGCTACATTTCTTGGGTTGGCATATATTTTTTCTCCGGATTTTTCCCGTTCTTTATTGAGCCTTTCAAAATCTTTTTTGTTAAGAAAAACCTCTCCTCTAATAACAATCTTCTTGGGAAAGTTCTTTTCCAGTTTTTTGGCAATTTCAGTTAGTCCTAAGTTTTTGAGATTTTTGATTATTTCATTCTTTTCCGGAAGATGTAATGGGATGGTTTGTATGGTTTTTAGGTTTTGGGTGGCATCTTCACCGATTTTGCCATTTCCGCGTGTAGAACCTGTTTTAAATGAGCCATTTTCATACTCCAACTCAATAGCTAAGCCATCAATTTTTAATTCACAGTAGTATTGAAAATCAGTATTTTCCAACTTATTATTTAAAAAATTAAAATATCTCTCTTCCCATTCGCGCATTTCTTGTTCAGAAAAGGCGTCGTTAAAAGAAACCATGGGTGTGAGATGATTTATTTTTTTAAATTCTTTTAATGGTTCTCCGCCCACGCGTTGAGAAGGAGAATCAGGCGTGATTAAATCGGGAAATTTATACTCCAATTCCTCTAATTCATTTTTTAAAGAATCAAAAATAGCGTCGGAAATATCCGGCTTGTCCAAAACGTGATAAAGATAACGGTGATGATTAATTTCTTTTTTTAATTTTTCAATCCGCTCTTTAGCTTCTTCGTGATTCATATCCAGTAGAGGAATTTCCAAATATTCTTATAGGCTTTAGAAATATCCTCAATATATAAAAAGATTATAGACTTTAATAAATAATGCCCGTTTCGGGGATATCCGAATTATTGGCTAAAGCCTTTACCAGGTAGTGTGCTTTGCTCTACTACCTGG
>CAZTRS010000048.1:0-3926 GCA_964616795.1 uncultured Candidatus Saccharibacteria bacterium | reverse complement strand
TTATTTGACTAGTACTTTTGATGTTGGTAATGGTAATTCCAAATTTTATATTAACGGGGAACAGAAAGCTTCAGCAACATCTGCTTCTTTAGGTTATAATACTTCCAGTAGTTTATTAATCGCCAATTATGAAGGTGGGGGTTTTAATATAAAAGGATACTTAGATGAAATAAGGGTTTATAATCGTGCTCTTTCTGCTGCCGAAATTAAAGCGCTTTATGAAGGTACAAAGTAAAATAACCAAATTCTAATAATCAATAATCAAATAATCCGTTTCATCGGTGGGCCAATAATCAATAAATCCGTCCATAAGGCGGATTTTTTGTGAGGGTTGACCCCGCACCTTTTGTAAATTAGTCCGCTTTAAGCGGACGGAAATGATAGTTATATTCATAAAAGGTGCGGGGTTGAAAATCGCTGAAAATGAGATTATAATGGTTTTATGTTACAATCTAAGCTTTTTGGAAGAACACAAAGAGAATTTCCTAAAGATGAGACATCTGTGAATGCTCAATTTTTAATTAGGGCGGGTTTTATTGATAAGCTTTCCGCCGGGGTTTATTCTTATTTGCCTTTGGGTTTTCGGGTTTTTAAGAAAATTGAAAATATTATTAGAGAAGAAATAAACGCTATTGGCGGGCAAGAATTATTTTTGCCGGTTTTGATGACTAGAGAATTGTGGGAAAAAACCGGTCGTTGGGAAGGTTTTGGCTCGGCCCTTTTTAGATTAAAAGACCACAGTGAAAAAGATTTCTTATTAGGGCCCACTCATGAGGAGCCAATTGCGGAATTAGCCAGAAAAAACATTCAAACCTATAAAGATTTGCCTATGGCGGTTTATCAGATTCAGAATAAATTTCGCGATGAACCCAGGGCCAAAGCCGGTTTGATGCGCGGTAAGGAGTTTATGATGAAAGATTTATACAGTTTTCATGCGGATGAGCAGAGTTTGGAAATGTATTATGAAGAAGCAAAAAAGGCCTATCTTAAAATTTTCAGCCGTTGCGGATTAAAAGCTTTCAGCGTAGAGGCATCCGGAGGTAGTTTTACCAATAAATATTCTCATGAGTTTATGATTAAAAGTCCGGCTGGAGAAGACCTTACGATTTTATGTGAATTATGTGGTTGGGCACAGAATAAAGAAATTGCTGGAGTTTTAGCTAAAAAACCCTGTCCTAAATGTGGAGGCATTTTGAAAGAAGAAAAGACCGTAGAAGCCGGTAATATTTTTAAATTAGGCACGAAATTTAGCGAAGCTATGGAAGCTTATTTTATTGACGCCTTAGGACAAAGAAAACCAATTATTATGGGTTGTTATGGCATCGGTTTAAGCAGATTAATGGGTACTGTAGTAGAAGTTTTTCATGATGAGAGAGGAATAATTTGGCCGGAAGCAGTGGCTCCATTTCAGATTCATTTAATAAGAATTGATCATCCTGATGAAAAAAAGAATAAAAAAATAAAATTAGTAGCTGATAAAATTTACGATAATTTATTGAAAAAGGGGATTGAGGTTTTGTATGATGACAGACTTAATTGTTCGGCTGGAGAAAAATTTGCTGACAGTGATTTAATTGGTATTCCTGCCCGTATGGTTTTGAGTGACAAAACTTTAGTAAAAAATGAGGTGGAAATAAAGCGTCGGGATTCCAAAGATTTACAATTTGTTAAAATAAAAGACGTTGTTAAATTTTTCAAGAAATAATTTATATGTTTAATAAAATACTTTCATCATTATCAATCGGATTAGGAATTGATTTGGGTACATCTAATACTTTGGTTTATGTTAAAAATCGGGGCATTGTTGTTAATGAGCCGTCCGTAGTGGCCGTTAATCAAAAGACTGGCGATGTTTTGGCCGTAGGAAGAGAAGCGAAGGATATGGTTGGTCGTACGCCATCTCATATTGTGGCGGCTCAGCCGATTATTAATGGTGTGATTTCTGATTTTGAATTAACGGAAGAAATGCTAAAATATTTTTTCCGTAAATTTAAAAATTCTCCTTTGGGAGTTTTACCTTATCGTCCAACAGTAGTAGTAGTGGTGCCTTGTGGGATTACTGAGGTTGAAAGAAAAGCAGTAGAAGATGCGGCTTATAATGCCGGCGCCGGGAAAGTTTATTTAGTGGAAGAGCCAGTAGCAGCCGCTATTGGCGCGCGTTTACCGATTTTTGAGCCATCCGGTAATATTATCGTTGATGTTGGAGGAGGCACGGCTGAAGTGGCGGTGATTTCTTTAGCCGGTATTGTGAAATACAGAAGCTTAAAAGTAGCTGGGCAAAAGTTTAATGAAGATATTATAAAATATGTGCGTGACGAATATCATTTATTAATAGGAGACCCCACAGCGGAACAGGCTAAATTGGAAATTGGTTCAGCTAAACCATTGGTGGGGGAGAAATTAGAAACCACTATTCGTGGTCGTGATTTATCTTCCGGCTTGCCCAAAGAAGTTGTTTTAACTAATCAGGAAATTGCCAAAGCCTTAGACCGTTCTTTGAAGGTTTTGGTTGGGGCTATTCGTTCTACTATTGAAGAAACTCCTCCGGAATTGGTGGCAGATATTTATTTGAAAAATATTTGGCTTTCCGGTGGGAGCGGTTTATTAAGAGGGTTAGATAAATTAATTGAATCTTATTGTGAGATACCAGTTCGTTTAGTGGATGACCCATTGACTGCCGAAGTGCGCGGTACCGGCATTATTTTAGAAGATTTAAATAAATATAAAAACCTTTTGATTTATGAGGAAAAGTCCCGTTAAAAAAATCATATTTTTTGGCTTGATTGTTATTATTGGATGTTTTTCATTTTTTTCTTTTATTAATCGGACTTCTGCCGCTCAGAGCAATATTATAGCCAGCTTGTTTAATCCTATTCGGGGATACATATTAAAAGCCACCGATGGTATTGCTGATTTTTTTTACGGTTTTTTTTCCTATCAAAACATTAAACAGGAAAATGAACGATTGATATTTCAAAATCGCAGCTTAAAATCATTACTTAATAATTTTGTGGAATTAAAGAATGAGAATGAGTCTTTACGTGAGGCATTAAAACTTTCAGAAAAGCAAAAATTGAGTTTTATTTTGGCTGATGTGATTAGCCGTTCTCCTTTAAATTTTTCGCAAAGCTTTATGATTGACAAGGGAGGCGCGGACGGCATTTTGGTTGGTCAGGCGGTAGTTTGGGCTGGCCAGGTTTTAGTGGGAGAAATCAAAGATGTTAATGAAGACACGGCTAATGTGAGAAGTATTAATGATAGCGAGTTTCGGACTTCGGTTTTTGTAGGAGAAAAAAGGATTGAGGCGATTTTTAAAGGTCAGGGTTTGGAGCAGGCACAATTAGATTTGATTTCCATTAAAGAAGATATAAAAACGGGCGACAGAATCATTACTTCCGGTTTAGATAAAAAAATAAGCCGAGGATTTTATATTGGCGAAGTGAAAGATATTAAGAAGACAGAGGGTAAGGTTTTTCAGGAAATCACAGTAGAATTGGCTTTTAATTGGAGTCAATTGGAACAAGTTCTCATTGTTAAATGAACCCCGCTAAATAATTTGAAGCGGGGATAAAAGATAAAGTCGTTAGTTGAAATGAAATAATAGCTTTGAAATTATAATTTAAGGCTTTATTTAACGGGGTGAAAATATTTCTCCAAATAATTTTTATAATAGTTTTGGCTATTTTACAGGTTTCTATAGTTCCTCACATCGCTCTTTTCGGAGTAAATCCAAATCTGGTAGTAGCGGGTCTGCCCGCGCTTTTTTATTCAAGTAATTTTTGGGAAGTGGCGCCGGCTGTAATAATAGGAGGGTTATTTTATGATTTAAGTGATTTTTATTTTGGTTTGCATTTATTGCCACTATTGCTTACCTTTTTAATATTATGGTTTTTAAGCAGAAAATATGTTTCCAGTTCTCATTTTTT
>CAZTRS010000047.1:1883-4048 GCA_964616795.1 uncultured Candidatus Saccharibacteria bacterium | reverse complement strand
GAATCAATTCTAATGCATGCCCAATGTGTGGGTCAGCATTAACATAAGGTATAGCTGTTGTAATGTAGAACTTCTTCATAATTAAAAATTCAAAGTTAAAAATTAAAAGTTATTTATTTTTTAATTTAATAATAGTAGACCCTAAAATTTTAGATAATTCCTCCGCTTCTCGCAATAATGATTTTATTAACTCTTCTTGTGTGCCACCAACTTCTCTTAATAATCCTAACCAAAAAACTGTTTCATTGGCAGATTTTAAAGCGTAATTTATAAATTTAATAAAATCTTTTGTGGAACTACCGGCTTGCGCTTCAACAATATTTGCTCCAATACTCGTGGCGCTTCTCAAAAATTGATCACTCATTATAAAACAAGATCTTTTTTGTGGTAAAGAATCAACTAATCTTATAGAATCTTTACAAAACTTAGTCGTTCTCTCTATTAATAATTTTTTATACTCTTGATTATCCATTAATTATAAATTTATCACTTTTAACTTTGCACTTTTAACTTTGCACTTTGCACTTTAAACTTTTAACTTTGCACTTTAAACTTTTAACTTTTAACTTTGCATTTTTAACTTTTAACTTTGCACTTTTAACTTTTAACTATATAATAACTATATGATTCTAACCATTCATGCTGTGGCTGGCGCAGCGGTCGCCAACCAGTTTCAAAATAAATTAATAGCTTGGGTTTTGGCTTTTTTAAGCCATTTTCTTTTAGATGCCATTCCTCACCGTGAATACAGTTTAGAAAATGTTAAATTTGGCTTTAGAAGTCGAGAGTTTTGGAAAGTAGCTATAAAAGTGTTAATTGATCTAATATCTGGATTTATTCTTATTATAATCTTTACTAAGGAAACGGGCAACCTTTCTCAAAATTTAATGGGCGGTTTTTGCGCCTTAATTCCTGATGGACTAACTCTTCTTTGGGTTATTATTAAAGATGATAATTTAATAAAATTTTTTAGAGGACAACAAGTTATTAAAGATAACTCTAAACCAGCTAATAAATTTTTGCAAATTATAAAAAATCCCTTAGAAAAATTTTATCACAATTGTCATAATAATCTTCATTGGCTTAAAAATACCCCTTTGTTTTGGGGTATCTTAAATCAAGTTTTTATTCTAATAATCTCTCTTTTTTCTTTAATCAATTGGTAAATATCTCACTTTTCTCCTATTTATCTCCAAAACAATTTCCTCCAAAAATACCACCACTGGTATAGCTAAAACCATGCCGACAATTCCACCCAATTGAGCGCCAGCCAAAAGAGAAATAATGACTATGACGGGATTAATACCAACCGATTTTTTCATAATTAACGGGGTAAGAATATTGCTTTCTAATTGTTGAATTAAAATAAAGATGATAACCACCCAAATTGCCAATGGAAGCGATTGTGTTAAGGCCACCAAAGTACTAGCCGCTCCGGCAAAAATCGGTCCGGCTATAGGCACGATTTCAAAAACTGCCGCTATGATACCTAAAATCAAACTATATTTTACACCAAGAATCAAAAGGGAAATAAAAACCAATAAACCAATAAATAAACTCAAAAGTACTTGCACCCGAAACCAATGACCAACACGCAAACGCGCCCGTTCCCAAACACGAATCACCATATTCTCCATGTTTTGCGGTAAAACTGCGCGCAAAAAAGATTCAATGCCATCACGCTTAATTAAAAGATAAAAAGAAATTAAAAGCACACTAAGAACTGAGGCCAATCCTCCAATAACACTAAATAAAACAGAAATAGCTATTGTCCCACCCTTCAAAAAAGAATTTCCATAATTCAAAATAATTTCATTAATATTGGAAGCAAATCTGGAACCAATAACATAATTAGCTATTTTTTCTGAATATCCCGGCACCAAATCAATAATGCCCAAAACTTCTTGGTAAACTATCGGCACCAAGAAAAACAAAATTAAAGAAAGCACGCCTAAGGTTAAAAGATAAACAATAATCGTCCCCAAAATTCTTCCCAAACCTTTTTTCTGAAACCAATCAATTATAGGGTCAAAGGCCGAGGAAAGAATAATGGCAAAAAATAAAACAACTAAAACTGAACGCAAATAAAAAAACAACACAATTAAACCCGCGATTAAAACCAAGCGCCATATACTCCCCCAAGAAATTTCTCTAAATTCTCTCAT
>CAZTRS010000047.1:1542-1783 GCA_964616795.1 uncultured Candidatus Saccharibacteria bacterium | reverse complement strand
AACGCAAAACAAAATCTTTTCCTCCCAAACAATCATTCGCTTCTCTATAATTTGCACCTATAGACCCGGCGGAACCAACAATTTGCCCCACCAAGCGGCTATTCATTGAATTCTTGGGTAACTTTTTACACAAATTTATTATATTCTTAGTAAAAACCAAAGTTCTTTTTTCCAAATCAAATTCATGCATATCTTTTGATTATTGATAATTTATTTGATTATTATTTCTTGATTATTAATT
>CAZTRS010000047.1:0-1442 GCA_964616795.1 uncultured Candidatus Saccharibacteria bacterium | reverse complement strand
TGATTATTGTTTCTTGGTTATTGATTATTACTTTAGTTATTGTTTCTTGATTATTAATTTGATTATTGTTTCTTGGTTATTGATTATTACTTTAGTTATTGTTTCTTGATTATTTATTTGGTTATTGCATCTTGGTTATTGATTATTGAATTATATATTTCCGTCGTCTTATTTATAACGATTTCATCGCTAAATTGTTGCAAAATCTTCTGTCGGCTAGCTTGTCCGAATCTTTGTCTTAAACCCGAATTTTCCACTAATTTTACAATAGCCTCAGATAAATCTTGGGATTTTTGAGGCCTAACCAAAAAGCCATTCACCCCATTTTCTACTACTTCCCGCGTCCCCACATTATCAGCCGCCACTATAGGCTTTCCCATAGCCCCGGCTTCCAATAAAACCTTGGGTATTCCTTCGCGATAATATGAGGGGAAAACAAAAATATCTGACAAAAATAAAATTTCTCTAACATCTTTTCTTTCGCCCAAATATTGAATTAATCCTTTTTCTTCCCACTCGCTAATATTTTTACTGGGCACAAAATCTGGATTTTCCTTATCAATCGGTCCCACTAAAATAAATTTAATACGAGAATTTCTTAATTTTTCCGAAGCCTCCACAAATTCTTTCACTCCTTTTTGCCATAACAAACGACTAATCATCACCACCAATGTTTCCCCATTTAAACCTAATTGTCTTTTAATGGCTTCGGCTTCACTTATATCAGCTTTTTCTTTTTGAAAATAACCACAATCAACACCAGAACCCATAATTAATTCCGCTTTTTCCTTAATAATTATTCCCTTATCAATAAAAAACTTTAAATCATCGGGATTTTGAAAAATAACTTTTTGGCAAAAACTAAAAACAATTTTATACGCTTTATTCAAAATGATTCTTAATATCTTATGAATAAATTTGGAACTGGCATAAACATAACCCAAACCACTCACCGAACAAACTATATTTTTTATACCGGCTTTTTTCTGAGCCCAAGAACCCAAAATACTTACCTTAGGAGTAAAATTATGACACAAATCAAATCTATTGGCGCGACAAATTTTTTTCACTTGTTGAAAATATTTATAATTATCAAAAATAGAGCCCATTCCTCTTTTTATAGAAATCGGCAAAAATATAATGCCAGCGTTTTTAAATTCTTCTTTAAAAAATACTTTAGTTTCCGGACAACAAACAAACACTTCCCAACCGCTCTTTTCCAATTCTTTTAAAAGATTAAACCGGAAATTATATAGATAAAAATCACTATTAGCAAAAAAACAAATTTTCATAAAAAATTGATTATATTCATATTATACTTTATAATTTAAGTAAAATCGACACCAATAGATAACATTAGTATAATTAGTATAAATTCGTATAATCACAGCGAGGGAGTAAAGTAAGAATATCAATTATTACTTTACGACCGAGCAAGATTA
>CAZTRS010000046.1:0-4158 GCA_964616795.1 uncultured Candidatus Saccharibacteria bacterium | reverse complement strand
AGAATTGATAATTGAGGTTTATTTTTTACACTTTATCCGCCAGCTGGCGGATTTATTTCAAAAATTTTATTTCTTTCTTTGGCTCCTTTGATTAAACGAATTTGCGAGTGTTTAATATGAAAATATTCGGCTAAAACATCAAAAACAGCTAAATTAGCTTCATTATTTTTTGGCTTTTCTTTCACTTTTATCTCAAAACTATCTCCAGATTTTTTAACAATTTCCCGATTTTTAGAACTGGGGAAAACTTTAACCTTGACTAACATAACCTTGTTGAGCCCAAAACTCTTCGGCTTCAGCTTCTAATTTATTAAGCCGAGTATAATAATCCGGAAATTCTAAAAGATGGGCCCAAACAATTTTGCCTGTAGTAATAGAATCGTCATTGGAAACATTGGTTTTGGGATTTTTAATGCCGTGTTCCAATTCTAAATCTAAGCCCATACGAAATTGCTCCACATCAAAATATTTCCAATCTATACCAAGAGTATCGCCTATTTGCTTGGCTTCCTCGGTTGTAAAATTTGTTTTTGACATCTTTTTATTTTTCCGCCGTATCCGCCAGCTGGCGGAGAAGACAGATTTTTAACCCAATTAAGTATTAATATTTTGTCTACCAGTTGGCAGAAAAAATATTAATAAAAATTTAATTGAAAATTAAATTTTTACTTAACGGAGCGAACGACTCTTTTTATAGTAGGCGCTAATTGCGCTAAAATATCGTGAATGCTTGTCTCACATATTTTAGCATAATTTTCCACAGAGTTTAAGTATTGAGGATTATCAGAAAATACCGTTATTTCATCTTCCAACCCAATATCTATTCCAGATACATCCAAAGCCGTTAAATTCATGCTCACCCTCCCCAAAATCTTCAATGGCTTATCATTAAAATACATATACCCCTTATTACTGCTGGCCTTAGGAACACCCTCAAAATATCCGCACGGCACCAAAGCCACTCTCATTTCTTTCTCAGCTTGAAAAGTACAATTATAACCGATAATCTCTCCCCTTTTTAAGGATTTGATATTCACCACCTTAGCTTTCCAGGAAAGAATTGGTTTTAAACCCAAACTTCTCTCTTTGGTAACATCAAAACCATATAAAGCCAACCCAATTCTTATTAAATTACTTTCTGCCTTATTTAAATAGCTGGTTCCGGCAGTGGCGGAAAAATGAAATACCCCTTCGGAAAAACAATTTTTATAAATATCCAGCGCTCTTCTCCAAGTCTGCAATTGTTGCAATGTAAAATCACTGTTATTATTATCCGCATCAGCTAAATGAGTTAAAAGGCCTTCAATTTTGATATTTTTATTTTTTTTCAAAACATCAATAGTTTCTTGCAATTGTTCCAAAGCGACACCATGTCTATGCATACCGGTATCAACTTTTAGATGAACCCTCAAGGGAAAATGAATTTTTTGGCTGAATATCTCTGCTTGCCACAAAGAATTAATAACCAAAACCTTATTCTTCATTTTCCGCAATTGACCGAATAATGGCTCTAAAATGTGACCCAAAATAATTAATTCTTTTTGAATACCGAGGTCTCTTAATAATTTAGCTTCCATGAAACTATCAACCACAAAATAATCAATATCCCGATTTTTATCCAAAAATACAGCCACTTCCTTCAATCCATGACCATAAGCATTGCTTTTTAAAACTGCAGCTAATTTTTTACCCGGAAATCTCTTTTTTAACTGTTTAATATTATGCAATAAATTATCCGCTTTAATTTCCATGCGTAAAAGATGACTGCCTTCATCATATGGCATCATTTTTTTACCCCAACGCCTTAAAAAATTCAGGATTTTCATCGCTAAAATAAAATATTATTTTTCGTCCTCTTTACGATTTTAGCGATTTTCTTATTTTCCTGCAAACCGGCAGCCTTTCTGTAATTACAATATTCACATTCATATTCCGGTTCCGGCAAATCTACTCTTTCCAAACAACGTCTGGAATCAATAATCACCTGCTCCACCCAATTACTATTTCCATGATAAGCCAAAATTGAAATATTAAACTCCAATTTAGCGTCAAAAGCTTTCAAATCTTTACGGCCATTGGCATAAACAAAATAAGCAATGTCGGAAACTTGAAAACCATTTTTTCTTAACAACCATTGATAAATTTCTACTTGTCTTTTATATGCTTCTTTATAAATGCCTTCCAAAGTTACCTCCGCATCAGTGCTGGTGGATTTATAATCAACCACATAAAGAGTCCCCTCTTTATCAACCCAAATATCATCAATGGCGCCAAAAACCAAAAAATTAGTCGGCTGATGCAAAAAACGCACACCGGTAAAATTATGCCTCCACTCCTCCATTTTTTCATGTTGAAATGGGACCAAATCAATACCATAATTTTTCATTAAAGGATGCGATTCTTTTTTAACTCTCAAAATATCAAATTCTTTTTTTAATAAAGTATCTACTGCGCTATTCAAAGTAAAAGCCGGAAAAGAAGGTCGGCTAATTCCAATTTTCCTGTCTAAATAAAAACAACGCGGGCAATCTAAAAAAAGCTCCAGTTTAGACCGACTGATTTCAAATGGGTCGCTTGATTTAACATTAAATAATCTTTTAGCCATAATAAATTAGATTAAACAATCGCGCCTTTTATTTAAGTTTATCTAAAATAACGAAATAAAGCAAAAAAATAGGACCACTGCGTTGAGTGGCCCTTCTAAAGTTGGAGGGCGTTAAGTAAAAAATACTTACGATATTAGATAGAGACTGTGTCTCTTTTTCGTTCAAATAATGATAATTGTTGCTATGCAACCAAATGAGAAAAACTCAGAACGAAAAGTGTTCAAAAACACCTCTATAAAAAATAAATGAATAATTGTAAGCAAAGATTTAAATAAAACCCTCAAATATTTCAAAGAATTAATTAGTAATTCTTGCTATTTATATTATATCCTAAAAAAATAGCCTGAGTCAATGAATAACTGGGCTATAATTTCTTCGCTAAATAACTTTCTAAAATCAAGGTGGCTGATTGGTTATCCACATCCCGAATAACTATTGGCTTTCTACTTTTAATTTTTCTCCTTGATTCAAAGTCCGTGCTTTCTGCCTGTTTGGTAGTAAAAATTTCATTCTGAAAATCCACCGGTAAATTAATTTCCGCTTCCAGCGTTTTTCCAAAATCTCTGGCTTTTTGGGAAATTTCCGTTTCTTGAAAATCCAATGATAAAGGCAAACCGATAACTATTTCTTCCACTTCTTTTTCTTGAATAATTTTTTTTATTTTTTCTATTAATTCTTTCTTCTGAGAATAATAAATAATATCACCGGGCATGGCAATTCTGATGTTCATATCGGCAAAAGCTAATCCTACTTTTTTAGTACCGAAATCAATTCCTAAAATTTTCATATTATTTAGTTAAGACAATCGGGCCCTTAGCAGTAATGGCTATAGTATGTTCAAAATGAGCGGACAAACATTCTTCCTTAGTTACGAAGCTTCCGTCAAATCTTTCCACTACATCTCCAGAACCAAGACTCACCATCGGCTCAATAGCAATCACCATCCCCTCTTTAAGTCTCATTCCTTTCCCGGGTTCACCAAAATTCAAAACATCCGGGTCTTCATGGGGTTTATATCCTACACCATGACCAGTAAGCATTCTTATTTCTCTGAATCCCCGACTTCTGATATATTTTTCTATGGCATATCCAATATCTCCCAAGGTATATCCCACCTCACATTGTTCAATGGCTAACTCCAGAGATTTCTTTGTTACATTAATTAATTTCTTGGCCTGACTGGAAATTTTTCCCACTGCCACGGTAATGGCTGCGTCCGTAAATAATCCCTTATACTCTACACCTAAATCTAAAGTTAAAATATCTCCTTCTTGCAAAGGTTGACTATTAGGAATGCCGTGGACTACCACGCTATTTACCGAAGCGCATAAAGTTGCCGGATAAGCGCGCACCGCAAAATCCGGTTTATAATTTTTAAAAGCCGGTTTGCCTCCAACCTGTTTAATGGAATTTTCCGCCAGCCAATCCAGTTCTTTGGTAAAAACTCCAGGCTTAACTTTTTTAGCTAAGTCTCTCAAAATTTCTCCAAGAATCTTTCCGCCTTCTTTTAATATTTTTATTTCTTCTTCACTCTTCAATTTCACCATTGGGA
>CAZTRS010000045.1:0-4280 GCA_964616795.1 uncultured Candidatus Saccharibacteria bacterium | reverse complement strand
AACCTCCAATTAAGTTGTTTATATGCTAGCATATAAACAACTTAATTGGAGGTTTAAAATGGAAAAACACATCATTCCTAATTTTGATTTTACGAAAGCAATGGAATCATCAGAAAAAAATAACGGAATAACTATTCTTGCTGGAAGAAAGTCTTCTATTCAAGGATATGTTTATCTAGTTATTGATTGTTCAGGAAGTATGGATGGAGAAAAATTGGGTAGTGTTAAAAAAGGGGCCGCAAGTTTTGCCTTAGATGCTAAGATTAAATCATATTTTGTTGGTTTGATTAAATTTAATTCCGATGCTATTCATTTAGTAGAACCGCAATCAAACTTATCAAAAATATATGATCAATTAGAATCAATGAATACTGATGGATCTACTAATATGACCGATGCTATCTCAATGGCTACAGAAAAACTGAAAATAAAAGATGGGGCACGAATTATGATTATAGCCACCGATGGAATGCCGGATAACAAAGAAAGTGCTATTGAAGCCGCTCAATTAGCTAAAAAGAAAGGAATTGAAATTATTGCCATTGGTACAGATGACGCAAATTCTGATTTTTTAAAAGAAATTGCCTCTGCTGATTCCATGGGCATAAAAGTTTCCAATCATCAACTCGGTCAAGCACTCGCTTCTACGGCCAAGGCTTTAATGAGGCCTAAAAGGATAACATGAAAAAACAATGGAAAGATTATTATGAAATTTTAGGAATTGATTCTGATGCTAATCAGGAAGAAATTAAAAAAGCCTATCGCAAACTGGCCTTTGAACTTCATCCTGACAAATTAACTGGGGATGAAGAAAAATTTAAAGAAATCGGCGAAGCTTATGATATTTTAAAAGATCCTGAAAAAAGAGCTGAATTTCATTATGCTTGGCAAAAAAAGAAACTTCCCAAACCCAAACCAGTTGTAAAACCGTCTGTTATCACTTGCAAAGATTTAGAACCTAGAAAATCCATTATTAAGAAATTCATTATTGATAACGTAGGTGGTCCTTTTGATTCAATTGGATTTAAAACTTCCCACGATGATTATGTGAAAATAATCAATTGGTATCCCAACGAGACGCCCATAGAAGTCACTGTAAAGATTGAACTGAATGATTGGGATTCAATAATGAAAGCATATGTTGCCATCAATCTAGACGAAGAAATAACATATGTGACTATCAATGCTGAAACTAAATCAGAATCAGTTTACGAACCGGAAAAAACATATTCCTATACTCCACCACCCAATCAACCCAACACATCTTCTTCTGCTTCATCCAACACTCCGACGCCAATAAAAACCAATTGGTCATCACTCTTTTGGCTATGCTTTATAGCTTTCATAATTTTTCTAGTAATCCCTAAATCTAGCACTAAATCTACTAGTGAAAGCACTCAAACACCATCGATAAGCGACAACCCAATTCAAAATATTAAAATCAAAGAACCTAAAAACCTAACAATTCCAGTAATTCCTATTACGGATAAATTATTTTCTCCAGAAGTCACACGCGCCAAAGAAATTATGGGTAAAAATTTCATTGGACCAGAAACTGTTATGAAGCACTTCAATATTCCATTGGATAAAAACGGCGTAGAAGCCCTGAAAACAATTCCATTTTCCGAGAAAACCCTACTAACTCATAAAGACGACTGTATTTTAGTGGCTGATTTTGGGATTCCATTTGATTGGTTTATGGAAAAAGTTATGTATCCCAAATCTAAAATTAAAAAAGATGGCTATTATAACGGTCCAAGTTTTTATAAAGATCATAATCTACCAAGAGAACCTCAATGGCATTTAATCTATAAGAGTCCACTCTCAAACCCCAACTATAAAAGTTATAATGAACAAATGAATTCTCTCTCTGCAAAATTATATGTTCCTAAAATGGCCGTTCTAACATATACGATACTACTCTACCATTTGGAGACAAAAGAATATCTATTTTTAGATTTTCTTGAAAAAGCAACGCAGAGGGCTGGAGTTGAGCTTACTCGAATGGGCATATCTAGTTCGGATATTGATAATACTCAAAAAATCAACACCGCCACAAATGAAGAAGAAGTTGGAGTGTATGGTCACGGTGAAATACTCTATTGCACGCCAGGTCCCGAACCATTTTCCGTAAGATTCTCAATTGGTTATAATGATTATAAAGATTATTATAATTCTATGTATTATTCCCCCGAAACCGGTGAACCTTCTAAAACACGCACAGCATACCTAGCCGTTGCTATAAAACCCGAAAAATGATAACCTCCAATTAAAAGCCAAAAAGCCGTTATTTGTTTAAAACAAACAACGGCTTTTCTTTTTTTTCATACTAAGCCCTTATGGGCAAGTCTTACCGGGCATTTTTGATGTATCAAAATGAATATGAGTGGCTTGACTACAAGAAACAACATCACCATCAGTATCACAAAAAGCATTAAATCCTTTACTTCTTAAATAACTCACGACTTCATTCCAAGTTTTTCCCGATGGATCCCTTCTACTATTAACCTGAATATCAGCTGCCAAACCCTTATAATGATAAGAATCCCGTATATGGTCTCCATCATTTAATGAAGTAACTGTTATTTGATATTTTTGCCCTAAGTCAGCAATAGCATCTATAATACATTTATGAACATTGTCCGTTTTAACACCATGAACAAAAGTTACTCCCGGAGGAACAGGATAAGGAGAATTTGTTGGAAAAGGAGCGTTGTTATAATCTTTTTCGCAATCCCAATCTATTGCGGAAAGATCACCATTGATAAATCCTTGATAGCTAGCTGGCGCCCCAGCAATAATAACTAAGGCAGAATTTAAAATCAAACTTACGCCCCAAACAATGCCAAAACCAATCAAGGCCGAAGTCATAGATTTTTTACCAGTATTTATTCTACTGGGCGAACCTCCGGAAAAAATCATCATTAATCCTCCATAAATTATCATTAAAACCACCACCGGAAAAGCGATAACATTCCTTAAAAATTTAAAAATATTACTAGCTACAGTAAAAAAATCACAAAAAGTACAATTCCCACTATCCATACACACCCTTAAAGATCGCCCCTGCTCTCCATAGGCAGAAAGAATAGAACGAAAACCAGTTGCTGGCGCATCATCACCAAATTCCTGCGCAAAAATTCCGGAAAGAGGAGTCAAAATTAAAATTATTGAAATTATAAAAAATATTTTCTTCATAAATTAAATAAATTAGAATGTAGTAGGTAGAATGTGGAAGGTTATTAAAATTATGTATTTACTATTTTCTACTTTCAACACTCTACTCTCTAAAATCAATTTACCACATTTTTAATTTTTTTTCTATCCCCTGTTTTAATCACAAAATCATTGATTTTAAACAGTGAAAAGTGATAAAATAATAATGTAAACATGGAAAATAAAAAAATCAAAGCGGAGCCCCAAGAAAAAAATGGAAATAATCAAAACTCCACTTCAAATCATGGGGCGGAGTCCCGCACCGAAAACATAGAAAAAACTTCTGAGCATAAAAATAAAATATTGTTTTCTGGTGCGCGGGAAGAAATTCTAAAAACTCCAATTAATGAACTTGGTCTCAATATAACAGAATCTGATTTAGCGGCTCCTATCAAAAAACTTTATCAGGAATTAGATAAAGCGCAAATTAAATTTCATCCGGAAGTTTATTTCAGCGATTCCTGGGGATGTCCTGATGGCGTGCCAATTATCGGCGCTCCTTTTTATTTAGCCAATAAAACATTAAAAGAAATTGAAGCAGAAAAAAACGGACCCATAGAAACCGACGAGGAAATCATGCAAATTTTAAGACACGAAGCCGGCCATGCTTTTAATTATGCCTATTCTTTGTATAAACTTAAACGCTGGAATGATATTTTTGGAGCTTATGAAAAGCCTTATGAAGAAAATTTTGCCGCTATCCCCGGCAACAAAAAATTTGTCCGTCATTTAGAGGGTTGGTACGCGCAAAAACATCCGGATGAAGATTTTTCCGAGACTTTTGCCTTATTAATCACGCCCGGTTTTGATTGGAAAAAATATTATCAAGGCACCCGCGCTTTTAAAAAATTAGCTTATGCCACAGAATTAATCAAAGAATATGGTAATAAACCTGTATCGGAATTTGAGAAAAAGCTAGAAATGCCGGTGGAATCTTTTACGTCTACCGTGGAAGAATGGTACAAAAAAATAGCCTCCGCTCAAGCTAAACCAAAAATAAAAATTTTAATTCTTTTTTATCAAGAATACCCCAGCAAAAACCCAAACCAAACACACCCAACACA
>CAZTRS010000044.1:0-4769 GCA_964616795.1 uncultured Candidatus Saccharibacteria bacterium | reverse complement strand
CAATTACATAATCCCTTCCTCGCAGTATTAATGGTATCAATAATTGATTTCTTAGGTTATATACCCAGTTTCAGAAAAACATTCAAAAATCCATGGACAGAAACCCCTATATTTTGGATGCTTAGTCCTTTATCGTACATTATTACCATCTTAGCTCTTGATAAATATAATTTTTTAACACTTGCCTACTTAATTACGGTTACTATTGCCGACACCACACTTCTTGCTATTTGCCTATTAAGAAGGAAAAGCGTTAAACGTATTACTTTTAATTAAAAAATAATCATGAAACTCAATAACACATATTATATTCTCCGCCATGGACTATCTACTTCTAATACTAAAGGTTATTTATCCGCTTGGCCGGAAAAAAGAATTTCACATCTGGTACCAAAAGGCAAAAAACAAATCAAAAAAGCCGGTCAATTCTTTAAAAAAGTTGGACTAGATTTAATTTTTAGCTCCGACATGCATCGTACCAAACAAACTTCTACTATTATTTCCAAAATAACCAAAATTAAGGTCATTTTTGATAAAAAATTGCGAGAAATTAATCCTGGTATATTTAATAATACTGATAATGGAGACTATAGGGGTTATTTTAAAAACAACGCTGAATGGATCAATAAACGACCGCCTAAGGGAGAAAGCCATATTGATTGTCAAAAAAGAATGCTAAATGTCTTAAAAAAAATTGATAAAAAATATAAGGATAAGAAAATATTGATTGTTTCTCATGGCAATCCTCTTTGGATGTTAGAAGCAGCTGTCAAAAATTGGAATTATACAAAATTACTTAAAGAATACAAAAATCGCATTTTACCTGGAGAATATAGAAAATTGAATTAAAAAGCGGCCGCCGAAGCGGTCGCTTTATTTTTTCTAAAATTTCTTCCCACTTATTGTTCTATGGGTATATTGAGGTTTACAAAAATCAACAAACATTTTTTCTGACTTTATTCTCTCATATTTTTTTCTAAAAAAAACTGCATTTATAGCATTTTCTCTTCTAGATAAACGGCAATCTTCCTTATGTTCCAATTCACCGCCACACTCTGGACATAATTTATATTTTTCTTTATTACGGTAAATACTAACACTAACTCCAGCGCCATTCATAATGATCATTACGAATCGACGACATATTCTACAAGTAATCCCAGTAATATCTCTAGCAAAATAAGAAGCTTGGCGATTTCCACAAAATGGATGCCTACCATTGATCCAGTGTCTTTTCATTTTTTGCATTTTATTCTCTCCTTATTCAATTCTTAAGAATCCTCCTTTATATTAAACAATACTAGTAAAATGTCAAAAATCCCGGTCGCCAGAGGCGACCGGGATTTAAATACTTATATTTACTTACTCAATTTAATCTTTATTTTCTCCCCATTAATTATAACCTCCTTAGCCTCAAAATTACCCTCCATCACATCACCACACAAGCAACTCCTCTTGATTTCTTCTTTCCCCTCTTCAATCGCTTGTTTCAATATCTCGCTCTTAGTTTCATATTCCAATCTTACATTCTTATCATCAATAGTTAATAAAGAATCCTTTCTTGATTGATTAATCGCTCTAGTTAATTCCCTCACCATGCCCTCCATTTTCAATTCATCAGAAATTACTAAATCCAAAGCATCTTCAGCGCTTAATTCCACATTTTTTACATTCAATTCCTGTTTTACCAAATCAGTGAAAAGTAATTCCACCATTTCTTTATCTTTCAAAGTAATTTTACTCAAAGGTTGTCTGATTTTCATATTAGCGGTAGCACGCAAAGCCAAGCCAATTTCTACGGCTTTCTGGGTTGCCTCCATTTTCTTTAAAACATCGTAATCAACCATTAAATTCTCCTGAAATGGCCAATCCTCCAAATGAACAGATTCTTTCTTTCCACCAATTCCCTGATAAAGATATTCAGCCACAAAGGGAACAAATGGCGCCAAAAGCTTGGATAAAAATGATAATGTATAAGCAAAAGTCGCAGTAGCCATATCTTTATCAGCATTTTCCGATTTGAAACGATTTCTACTTAATCTTAACCACCAAGTAGAAAATTCATTGATAAATTGAATAAATGGTCTAGTGGCTTTGGGTAAATCATATTTTTCCATGGCCTTAGTAATTTCTTCTCCCAATAAATGTAATCTGGAAACAATCCAAATATCTAAAGGCGCGTCACTCATAGGTTTTTCCGGAATATTTTCTAATTTATAAGGTTGATAAAATCTTAAAATATTATGAAGCAACATTACTACTTTTTGCATCATTTCCTTCACGCCCTCATCCATAAAATTCAAATTTTCCGCTGCCATTACCGGTGAAGTTAAAAGATAAAATCTTAAAGCGTCGGAACCATATTTTTCCATAATTTCCATCGGGTCAGTATAATTATTTAAATGTTTACTCATTTTCTTTCCGTCTTCCGCCACTACAATTCCATTAACAATTACATTTTGAAAAGCTGCTTTTTCTTTAATACCTGAGGCAATCATATGCATATAATAAAACCAAGCGCGAGTCTGGTCCACGCCCTCAGCAATAAATTGCGCTGGAAAATTCTTATCAAATTTTTCCTTATTTTCAAAGGGATAATGTTCTTGCGCATAAGGCATAGAACCAGAATCAAACCAAGTATCCAAAACATCAGCTACCCTTTTCATCGTCTTTCCACATGTACAAGGCACTTCTATTTTATCCACAAAATGCTTGTGTAAATCAGTAATTTTAGCGCCGCTGGCTTCTTCTAATTCTTTAATTGACCCGAAAACCCTCATTTCATCGCATTCACACTTCCAAATAGGAATAACTGAAGCCCAAAAACGCTGACGACTAATAGACCAATCACGCGCTCCTTCTAGCCACTTACCAAATCTCCCCTCTTTAATATGATTCGGGGACCAATTAATGCCTTGCGCCAATTCTATGGCTTTTTCTTTAATACCTAAAATATTCACAAACCATGAAGAAGTTGCGTAATTAATAAGCGGAGTATCACAACGCCAACAATGCGGATAGCTATGTTCAAATTCTTGTTCACCAAAAAGTAAATCTTTTTTCTTTAAATATTCAATGATTAATCTGTCTGTTTTTTTAGTGTCTTCCGCTGGCTTTACACTTAATCCGGCAAAATCTTGAACTTCAGATTCAAATTTTCCACCCAAAGTGACATTTTGAATCATGGGTAAATTCTTTTCTTGGCCAAGCAACATATCTTCTTCACCATAAGCCGGGGCAATATGAACCACGCCCGTACCATCTTCCAAGGATACAAAATCAGCAGAAACTATCTTATATAGATTTTCTTTATGTGGAATATCTTCTTTATCTAAATAATACGGAAATAATGGCTTATACCTCGAACCCTCCAATTCACTTCCTTTAAACTCTTTAATGATTCTATATTCTTGTCCTCCAAAAACTTTTTCTAATAAATTCTTAGCTAAAATAAATTTTACATTTGACACCGTGGGAGCATGAGACAATAATGAATCGCTCATATTCTCTATTTTCTTTGCCTCCATTAAATGAGATAAGCCATATTCCACAACAACGTAATCAAATCCTGAATTAACTGCCAAGGCCACATTACCGGGCAAAGTCCATGGTGTAGTAGTCCAAGCTAAAACAAAAGTCCCCGGTTCATTTTCCAATTCAAATTTAGCAGTAATAGAAATATCTTTAATGTCCTGATATCCTTCACTTACTTCTTGTTGAGATAAAGTAGTTTCACAGCGCGGACAAACATGCATTGATTTATGTCCTTCATAAATTAAGCCCTTATCCCAAAGAGATTTGAATACCCACCAGACTGATTCCATATAAGACAAATCCATAGTCTTATAGGAATTCTCCATATCCACCCATCTACCCAAACGATGAATTACTTTTTTCCATTCTTCCGTGTATTTTAAAACCTTAGAACGACAAGTTTCATTAAATTTATCAATACCAAAATCTTCAATATCTTTTTTAGATTTGAATCCCAATTCCTTTTCTACAATATTTTCCACAGGCAAACCATGACAATCCCAACCCCAACGCCTAGCCACATGATACCCCTTCATCGTCCAATAACGCGGAATTACATCTTTCATAGTACTAGACACTAAATGTCCGTGATGAGGAGTGCCGGTAGCAAACGGCGGACCGTCATAAAAAACATACTCCCCTTTTGGCGAGTCTTTTTGCAAAGATTTCTCAAAAATCTGTTTTTCTTCCCAATATTTTAATAAATTCTCTTCAATCTCTTTTATAGAAGCCATAATAGAATAATAAACGAAAAACGACTAAATTTCAATAAAAATACCTCCCCAATCCGGAGGTTTCAATTTTTGATATTAGAAATTCGGATTTGGAAATTTAAAACTTATCTATTGATATTTACAATAGAAATAGTGGCAATAAGAATAATAATTTCCAAAATCGGAGCGCTAAAAAGCAAAAAATAACTCAAAGTTCTAATCCTCAACCAAAAAACTTTCACTAATAGAAAATGAAAAATAAAAATCAATAAAGCCACAAATCCGAGCGAATAAATCTCCCACCAACTACCAAACATATCAATGCCGCCAATAGCTTTGTAATGTAAAATATATAACTGGTCAGAAATCTTAATGTTAAAAATTAACAAGCCAAAAATCACCAAAATCAGCGCTAAACTAATAGACGCCGAGGCAACTACCCATTGGTCTTGAAGCATTTTCTTTATCATACCCAGTAGAGGAATTTCCAATATTTTTGTAAGCAAGGCGTTAATCAATGAT
>CAZTRS010000043.1:0-5072 GCA_964616795.1 uncultured Candidatus Saccharibacteria bacterium | reverse complement strand
GACTGAAAAAGCGACCCCGACACAACATTGGGGTCGCTTTGCTATCTCTATATTATTCCATACTTAAAATACCTCCGTTTGTTAATTGACAAAAAGGCAAAATAACAAAATCACTAATCAATCTCCCCTCTTTATCCGAACATAAATTAGAAAAACGATTTAAATTAGTCTGATTAAAAAATTCTTTTCTAATATTTAATTCCCCCATTAAAACTCCATTGCCATTAATCATGTCTAAAATATAATCAAGACTACTCACTAAAACATCAAAGTTATCCGCTTTTTTTAAAGCGTTTTCAAAATCCATGGCTTGATATGATGATTCAATAGAAAGTAATTGTTCGTCCATTTGTCCCACTACGTCATATAAACGCTGATATTCTTCCTGATTATACTCCTGAACTAATCCCCGCAAATCCAAAATCTTTTTTTCTGCTTGGTTAATCCGATATTCTATATTTCCTTTTGTAGTTAAATTAATCAATCTTTCGGCATTAGTAATTTTAGCTTTAGCGGATTGAATAAGATTACAAGCATATTTTTCTTCTCCAACCGCAATCCTCTCTTGGGCATGTTTTAAACTTCCCTCGGCCATAATCAAAGACGATTCAACATTAGCGCTTATTTTACTGCTACCAATAAAATCTTTAAAGTCAGATATTTGTTTTTGTACTGACGCTAAATCGCCAACGCACCGCTTAATTTGCTCATCATTCAAAAAAGAATCGTTGATGTTGCCTCTAATTTTTTCAAACAATTCACTATAACCAGAACGTTCTTCTAAATCCCATAATAACTGCCCTTGAAATACTTTATCCCCAGGCAAGGTCTTAATAATCTCTTTGAAAGAATCGCCAAAAATGAAAGAAGCGTTAATAAAAACACTGATAGATTGTGCATATAATGAATCCTGAAATTCAGTGATTATACCCTTTTCTTGCGGCACTACAACTATTAAATCATCTATTAATTCTAAATCTCGTAAACTGTTAAAAATGCCATATTCTTTCTGAGATGTAACCTGACTAAATGCTTGCAAAATTTCAGCTGAAGCATTAATGCCAGCAAAAAAATCATTGAAATATTTTTCTTTTTGTGCCATTAGCGCCGAAACTTTACTTTTTATTTCAATGGAAAAATTGGCATCCATGATTTCATTAAAGGCCTTTTTGAAAAAAACCGCGCTTTTAACCATTTTATTCAGAATATCCTTTTGGGCCACTGACGATACTAACCCTTCAGATTTAGTATTAATTAATTCGTAATAACCAATGGATTTTTCAATACGTTTTTCATTAACGCCATCCTTCTCTGATAATTTCCTCATTTCTAAAACTTTGGAAACTAAAAAATCTAAACTCCATTCAGCTTTAGATAAATCATTAGAAATAAAAAATCTTTTTATCGCCCACTTCCAATTTTTCAAAAAATAAAAAGGGTTGCCTGGAAGAAGAATGGGCTCAGAAAGCCCAAAATCATCCGCATTAACCCTTTCTACTTTAACTATATCCTGAATATTTACTTTAGTCTGTGCCCGACCCAAGGGAATGCTCCAAAGAATCATACTCAAAATAAAAATTAATATTAAAATCACAAAAATAACTCTACTAACTTTTTTTAATTTCATTTACCCAGTAAAATAAGATTTTGAGAGATATCTCTTAAATCATTATTTATCTTTAATTAACGACTTCATTTTAATAGCCCCTTTTTGAAATGATAATTCAAAGCTTTACCCACCACCTGACGGATATTTTATGGAGTGAAATTTTAAAATATTAACTTATAAATACTCTTCTTCCAATCCCTTCATAGATTGATGTTCGCGTAATTTATCCAAAGCCTTGGCTTCAATTTGCCTAATTCTTTCCCTAGTCACTTGAAACTCCCTCCCCACCTCCTCTAAAGTATGCCCCACGCCATCATCCAAACCAAAACGCATGGCAATAATCTTTTGTTCCCTATCGGCCAAATCGTTAAGAATTTGTTTTAATTGGTCGCGTAATAAACTGTGAGTGGCTGCCTGAGTGGGAGAAACTGATTTCTCATCAGAAACAATCTCACCCAAGAAAGAATCATCATCAGAATCTCCAATAGGAGTTTCTAAAGATAATGTTTCCTGCGCGATTTTTGCCAAATGATGCACTTTTTCCACTTCTATACCCATTTCCGCGGCAATTTCTTCTGGTAATGGGTCGCGTCCCAAATCTTGAGACAATCTTCTGCGCGCTTGAGAATATTTAGAAAGAGTTTCAATCATATGCACCGGAATTCTGATAATTCTGGTCTGGTCGGCTAAGGCGCGGGTAATGGCTTGTCTAATCCACCAAGTAGCATAAGTGGAAAACTTAAATCCCTTGGTATAATCAAATTTTTCTACAGCGCGGGCCAAACCAATATTGCCTTCTTGGATTAAGTCCAAAAGAGTCAAATTCGGACTGCGATTAACATATTTTTTGGCAATGGAAACTACTAATCTCAAATTACTCTGAATTAAAATTTGCCTGGCTTCCCCGTCTCCTTCTTGAACACGTTTAGCCAATTCTCTTTCCCTGGCTGCATTTAAAAGCGGAATCTTTCCAATTTCTCTCAAATAATTTTGAACGGCGTCAGAAATTTCTCCCAAATCTTCTACGCGGGTGGCTTTTTTCAAATCCTCTTCAGAAACTTCTCCCTCAGCCGGAAGCTCAATTAAATCCTTAGCGGTAATTACCTCCACATCAGCCTTTTCGCACATATCATAAATCTGCTCCAAGAAAGAAACATCACTCTCTATTTGAGGAAATTGCGTTAAAATTTCAGTTTCCGTAATAAAACCGCGTTCTTTGCCCTTTTTTAAAAGAACAACGAATTTTTCCTGCCAGAGCTCCAACTTCTTGCCTTTTTTAGAAGTAGCTTTTTTCTTTAAAACCGGTTTTTTTACCATTGATTTCTTTGCCTTCTTTGCAAATTTTTTAAAAGGTTTTTTGCTGATTTTCCCCTTGCCCGCCGAAACTTTAATGAAGGCGGATTTCTTTTTATTTATTTTTTTTGCCATAATTGTTGAAATTTTCGAACCCATATCGCAGTGAAGAAAATTTCACTGCAATTATGAGCACCCCGCACCTTTTCTAACGATAATCTTTATTTTATTAATGGCTAAGCCATTAAGCGGCTTCGCCTTACAATCTTTGATATATCATTGCGTATCATTGGAAAAGGTGCGGGGTTAAGTTTGGTAATTAAATTTTCTGCTTTGCCAACTGGCAAATTGAAAATTTAAACCAAGCCTTAATACTTCGCAAACTTTTTTAATAATTCTTTAAACTCGCTTAAATATTGATTTAATGATTCCATATCATTATTCTTTTCAGCGGCTCTAATTAATTGCGTTTTCTGACTAATCAGATTTTTTAAAACTTCTTTTCGTAATTCATGAATGGCATTATCAAATTCTTTAGATAAATCAACACCTTCTTCAAATTCATATTCAGCCAATAAATTGAAATATCCGATTTTCTCGGATAAGGCCCCGTTATCAGTTAAATTAGCATAATCTTTGGCAAGTATCAATGCCTCCGCCAAACTTAAATAATCGCCTTCCAAACACTCTTTAATTTCACCCAATCTCTCTCTGATTTCCTCTTTTTTCACCGCTAAAGCCAAAATTCTCTCAAAAAGCAATTCTTTCCTTGTTTTTGAAACTTTAACCGCTTCCTTAACTTCCTGTTTCATTTCTCTGTAATCATGAACCTCATATTTTAACTTCTCCAACTGTTCCTCCAGATAAGATTCCTTAATATCTAAATCGGCAGATATCTTATTTAACCAATGGGATTTTTCCACCGGATTGGAAAGCCAATAAATCTTGGAAAGCATAAAATCAACAGCTTGTTTCTTTTTACCAACATCTTCTTTATCCAAATCATTAAAAGCTAAACGATAATAATAATCCCCTGATTCTTCTTTGGAATCTATCACCTTCTTTACCTCTCCGGGATATTTTTGCAAATAATCAGCCAAATCTTTAATGCTTTCCGGCAAACTTAAAACATAAACATTAAAATCAAAAGTTTTAGCCAAATCAATAGCGCGCTCCGTAGCCATTCTACCCGCTTCATCCATATCGTAAGCCACTACTAAGGTCTTGGCTAAACGTTTCAAAAGGCGTAATTGGTCTTCAGTCAGGGCTGTGCCGGAAGTAGCAATCACATTATCCAAACCATCTTGCCAAGACATCAAAAAATCCATTTGCCCCTCTACTAATACTGCTTCTCCTTTTTCCCGAATACCTTTTTTATTTTTAGAAAATCCATATAAAATCTTTCCTTTATTAAAAATCGGATTTTCCGGAGAATTTAAATACTTCGGTTCATTTTCATATTTTGCTTCGCCAAAAATTCTTCCGGTAAATCCGGCCACATTATCTTGATTATCAAAAATCGGGAAAATAATTCTGGAACGAAATCTGTCAAAATATGAACCGACATTTTTAGTGGATTTAATCACTAAACCGGTTTTCAAAATATCGTCCTGTTTAAATCCTCTTTTAATCAGATACTGATTTAAAACATCCCGCCCATTAGGAGCAAATCCCAATTGCCAAAAATCAATAGTTTTATCCTTTAATCCCCGTTCTTTCAAATAATTCA
Organism: uncultured Candidatus Saccharibacteria bacterium; assembly: GCA_964616795.1. Taxonomy (GTDB): domain Bacteria; phylum Patescibacteriota; class Minisyncoccia; order UBA6257; family JAAZHW01; genus DAONDV01. Next base: position 441 of record CAZTRS010000043.1, on the reverse strand, counting down.
TGGCTTGAGGAGTAGTTTTTAAATATTTCGTAAAAAAATCTTGGGCTGTTTCCGTAATTTCCCGAATCTTGGAAATTTCATTTTTTACGCGCGGGTCTTCTTTTTTTAATTCTACTCCCGCTTGCTTGGCTAAAATCCTTAAGGCCTCCGGAAACTCCAAGTTTTCATATTTCATCACAAACTTAAAAATATCTCCTCCTTCTCCGCAACCAAAACAATGAAAAATCTGCCTTTCAGGAGAAACCATGAAAGACGGAGTTTTTTCTTTGTGGAACGGACAGAGTCCTTTATAATTGACACCGGCCTTAGAAAGCTTAACGTGTGCGCCAACTATTTCCACAATATCTAAACGACTTTTTACATCATCTATTACGCCCATAAATTAATTTAATAACCAAATTATAATAACCAATAACCAAATCTTAAAATATTATACTTTCA
>CAZTRS010000042.1:0-5200 GCA_964616795.1 uncultured Candidatus Saccharibacteria bacterium | reverse complement strand
GAATGCCGAGAGGTGCTTCTATTTTTTGGCGCCTTCCGATAGTAATAGTTTTTTTGAGTATTTGTCCGTTAGATAATTCTGCTACAAGTTCATAGTCTCCAGGTTTTTTATATAAATCAATTCCAATAAGAGCAGTGGGTTTAGTTTGGTATAAAAAAACCTTGAAAATTGTTTTATCAAAAGTTATTTTTTTGATTGTTGAAATGCTGGTGAGGCCATTTATTTGTACTAAAATTGGCTCGCCCTGAATAATCTGTTCTGGGAAAATTGATAAGGACGCTGTTTGCGCGGATGCAACTAACGTCCCGCCAAGCAGAACAGAGATAAATAAAAAATTGAAAATAATTATATTTCTGTTCATCACTTTTATTTTACTACAACGACGCGATTTGAGCACCATTATTTAATCCTTGCTATTGTCAAAAATTGATAGACTTCTTAAATTTAGCTTATTGCTTTAATTATTAAGAAGGGTGGATATTTTCTTTCGTCTTTCCATTCGTGGCCATCATTTGGAGCCAGTGGTTCATAAATATTATAATTTTTAAATCCAGCGTCTTGTAATATTTCTAAATAATCCTGTTTAGACCAATAGTAATCTGGTATATGAATTGGTGGATTGGTTTTAAGTATCGTAGTAACGCTTTTTCCCGATTTTAATTCTGGCGTAAACTTCATCTGATGAGTAAGAAAATCCCTGCCATTACTTTTATCCCAATTAGGATTAAGAATTATGAGTTCACCGCTTGGCTTTAAAAGTTTATGCACTCTTTTTAGAACCTCGATAATTATTTTTTTAGACGAGATTTCACATAGCACAAAAATTAAAACTGCTTTATCAAAATAATTTATATAAACACTATTTATCCTATTATCATTATCTAAAAGATAAACGATATTTTTATTTTTGATTCTTTTGGCAATATCGAGTTGGCTTGTTGAAATATCAATTCCAACTACTTCAGCCCCGAGTTGGCTTAAATACTCACTAAACTTTCCACTTCCGCAACCGTAATCCAGTATCTTCTTACTTTTAATTGGTTCCAATAGTTTAGCTACATTTTTATGGCCGATTTCCCAATCGGTTGTTGCACTTTTACCATATTTTTTATATTGTTCGGCTATTTCATTGTATTCCATGAATAAATTTAATAATAGAACGCATCTCGTGCGGAATAACCGCGCTCAAGTTGGCTGCGGGACTTGGATTCCCCTCGATCCCACTCGGGGCAAGACATCCAAGTCTAGTAACAAATCGCCAATCTCATTGCAAGCCATTTATTAACCATTCTTTTTTCTTTCTACTCCAGCCTTTTAATTGTTTTTCTCGTTTTGCAGCCTCAAATTTATTTGTAAATGTTTCTTTATGTATAATTTCTAGGGTAGAAAACTTTTTTGTAAAAAAAGACTTTTTATTTTTATGTTCTTGAAGTCTCTTTTCTAAATCATTGGTTATACCAATGTAAAAAGTTTTCTTATCGCATAATAAAATATATAAATACCACATAATAACTTGCACTGAGCTTGTCGAAGTGCTGCGGGACTTGGATTCCCCTCGATCCCACTCGGGGCAAGACATCCAAGTCTAGTAACAAATCGCCAATCTCATTGCAAGCCATTTATTAACCATTCTTTTTTCTTTCTACTCCAGCCTTTTAATTGTTTTTCTCGTTTTGCAGCCTCAAATTTATTTGTAAATGTTTCTTTATGTATAATTTCTAGGGTAGAAAACTTTTTTGTAAAAAAAGACTTTTTATTTTTATGTTCTTGAAGTCTCTTTTCTAAATCATTGGTTATACCAATGTAAAAAGTTTTCTTATCGCATAATAAAATATATAAATACCACATAATAACTTGCACTGAGCTTGTCGAAGTGCTGCGGGACTTGGATTCGAACCAAGATACTCAGCTTCAAAGGCTGATGTCCTACCATTAGACGATCCCGCAAGAATTTATAATTGTATTTTTTATTTCTTTTCTACTTTTTATTGATTTATTCTCTCCCTTGTTGTGTTCTAATAATCTTTTTTCTATATTTGAAGTGCATCCAATATAAAGATTTCCGTCTTTTAAACTTTTTCATACATAAACTGTATGCATATATGTCCTACCATTAGCCTCGCCCGTAGGCCGTGGCCTCGGGCTATGGCCGAGGGATAATTCCGCAAAAATATAATACCAATATACTAATGCATACTAATTATACGAATACGTATTAGTATTATTCGTATTAATTCGTATATTAGCATTGGTATTAAAAATCTCTTTTTATTAAAGTATATGAGTTGTCGCCGTATTCGTATTTGACAGTGTATTGTCTTTCATAATCATCTTCAAATTGAGCTTGGCCGATAGTTTTAGCCTGTTCAAAGAAAACTTTTGATTCTTCCGGAGCTAAATCATATTGTAAGTATTGAACACCATAAGCAATGCCTGTTTCTTGGTCCTCATATTTTAAGCGATAATAACCAATCCAAATTTCTTGAATCATGTTTTTATTTAAAAGTTTAAAGTTAAAACTTAAAAGTTTACGACTTTTTTATAATTCAAAAACAATTAATTCTAAGGGTAGGGTAGGGATGGGGGAATGTTTAATGGCCTCTTTGGCTTTCAAGAATTCCTCCATTAATTTCTTTAATTCTTTGATTTCAAATTTTTCCGTTAGTTCCTTCAGGGTTTTTAATTGGTCTTCGGTGAGCTCATCTTTAAGGATTTTTTCTGTTTCAGGGTTGGCTTTTAATAATAGTATTTTTCTGAGATTTTTCAAGATGGCTCGGCTAAACTCAATTATATCAGCGCCGTCATCATAGATTTCATTAATTAAACGAATAGCTTCGCCAGAATCTTTTTTAGCCACAAAATTCAAAAATTGGCTGATTTTTTCAAAATTAACTCTGCCTAATACTTCTTCTAAAGTTTCAAAATTAATTTCTTCGTAGCCAAGTGAAATAAGTTGGTCTAAAAGTGATTCTGCATCGCGTAAACTGCCCTCGGCTGATAAAGCGATTTCTTTGATGGCCTCATCGGAAATATTAATATTTTCTTTTTTTGCCAAAAGTCTTAAGCGTTCGGTAATTTCTTTAAGAGTTAATTTTTTAAAATCAAAGCGTTGAGTGCGGGAAACAATGGTAGCTGGTAATTTTTCCGATTCTGTGGTGGCTAAAATAAAAATAGCGTGTTCCGGAGGCTCTTCCAAAGTTTTTAGCAAAGCATTAAAAGCTTCTTTGGTGAGCATGTGCACCTCATCAATAATAAAAACTTTATATTTGGATTTAATGGGAGAGAATCTAATGCCCTCTTTGAGATTTCTAATTTCATCAATACCGCGATTGGAAGCAGCGTCAATTTCGATTAAATCCATTGACTTGCCTTCATTGATTTCCAAACAGGAATCACATTGATTACAGGGTTCTGATGTTTTTCTGTCGGTACAATTAATAGCCTTAGCTAAAAGTCTGGCAATAGTAGTTTTACCCGTGCCACGTTGTCCGCAAAACAAATAAGCATGGGAAACCGTGTTGGTTTTCAGGGCATTAGTAAGTGTTTGAACAATGGATTTTTGGCCGATAACTTCGGAAAAAGTTTTTGGTCTATATCGGCGATATAAAGCTAAATGCGCCATAATATTAAAAGTATAACGCGGAAAAAGGCAAAAAGCAAAGATTTGCTTTTGCCGTCTTTTTCAATTAGAATTAATTCATCTTATGTCTACTGGAATTAAAGTTTTAATAGCTGTTTTTATTGTAGTTGCTGCTAGCGTGGTGGCTGTTTTTGTTTATGGCGGGAATCAAACTATTTCTGTGAATATTGAAAAAATTAGCACTCCCACTCCAAAACCATTGCCGGAAAAATTAAAAAATCCCCCGGCTATTATTAAAGCGGTTTATGCTACTACTTGGACAGCGGCTACCGAAACACAAATTAATCGCTTAATTGATTTGGCTAATAAAACAGAAGTAAATGCTATTGTCATTGATATTAAGGATTATACCGGAAAAATTGCTTTTGGAACTAACTCCCCGTTAATTAAAGAAATTGGTTCTGAAGAAATAATTATTAAAGATATAGATGCTTTAATTAATAAATTACACGCTAATAATATTTATGCTATTGCCAGAATTACAGTTTTTCAAGATCCGCTTTTGGCGGCTAAACGACCCGACTTAGCGGTACAAAGTAAATCTACAGGAAAGACTTGGAAAGATAATAAAGGATTGGCCTGGATGGACCCGGCCTCTGTAGAGGTTTGGAATTATATCGTGACTGTTGCTAAAGAGATTGATAAGCATGGATTTGATGAATTGAATTTTGATTATGTTCGTTTCCCTTCGGATGGCAAGATGAGCGATATGGTTTTTCCTTTTTATGACGCGACTAAATATAAAAGCACAGTAATAAAAGAATTTTTTCAATATCTTTCTGATAATCTAAGAAAGCAGGGGATTAAAACTTCGGCTGATTTATTTGGTTTGGCCACGGTAAATAATGACGGTCTGGGCATTGGCCAGATTATTGAAGATGCGGCTTTAACTTTTGATGCAGTTTGTCCAATGGTTTATCCTTCCCATTATGCTACCGGTTTTATTGGATTAAAAAACCCCGGAGCTTATCCTTATGAAGTAATTAAATATTCTATGGAAGCGGCCAAAAAGAAATTTGATGCTTTGGAAGTTTTGAAAAATTCCACTACTTCACCCATAGAAATTAGAGAAGCGAAAATAGCTCAGATGCGTCCTTGGCTTCAAGATTTTGATTTAGGCGCTGATTACACAGCGGAAATGATTCGTTTAGAAAAAAAAGCTGTTTTAGATGCTGGATTTAATGAGGGCTGGATGTTATGGGACCCGAGAAATATTTATACAGCCGGCGCTTTGGATTTACAATAAAAATATGCCCAGTAGGAGAATTTCAAATTGGCATTATGTATATGTGCTTCTTAGTGAAAAAGATGATGATTTGTATATAGGATACACTATTAATTTAAAAAGAAGATTAGCTGAACATAATGCCAAAAAGAGTTTTTCTACCAAAAGCAGGACACCATTTGCATTAATATATTCTGAATGTTGTTTGAATATGAAAGATGCAATTCGCAGAGAAAGATATCTAAAAACAACACAAGGTCGTAGATTTTTGAAATTGAGGTTAAAGGAATTTCTTAAAAATAGAAATAATTTGAAATTCCTCTACTGGGTATGAA
>CAZTRS010000041.1:0-5281 GCA_964616795.1 uncultured Candidatus Saccharibacteria bacterium | reverse complement strand
ATGAAAGAAATTTGGCAATTTTGGAAGCAGTCGCAAACATTTTGGATAATTAAAAGTTAAAAAATCAAAGTTGAAAATTACAATTTAAAATTTTAAAATTATAACATTATCATTTTTCATTTTGATATTTACATTTTAAATTTATTATTATGGAAGAAGAAAAACAACAAAATAATATAGAAGAATTAATAAAGAAATTAGAAGAGGCGGAAAAATTGAAAGATGAATATCTGGCCGGTTGGCAGAGACAAAAAGCTGATTTTCTTAATTATCAAAAAGATGCTTTAAAACAGACTCAGGAAATTGTGAAATACGCTAATGAGGATTTAATTGCTGATTTATTGGTAGTTTTGGATAGCTTTGATATCTCGGTCAATTCTTTGAAAACAGAGAATCTCACTGAAACAGAAAAAAGAATTATTCAGGGACTGGAATTGATTAAGGCGCAATTGGAAGATGTTTTGCGCAGAAAAGGATTAAAACCGATTGAAGCCTTGAGCCAGAAATTTGATCCAGTTTTTCATGAAATAGTGGAGGAGATTGACGGGAATGAAAGTCCCGGAACAATCGTTGAAGAAATAATTAAAGGTTATGAATTTAATGGCAAGGTCATTAGACCTTCCAAGGTCAAAATAATTAAAAATTTATCCAGTTAAGAATTGGTAGTATATATTTTTAAAAAATATATACTACCAATAAAATTTAATTTTCAATTAAATTTTTATTTAACGGGGTGAATATAAAAAATAGTCTAATAAATATTTAAAATAATAAGATGAAGGGTTGGTTGATGAAACCCCCGAATCTTATTTTACTGGGTAAATGGCAAAAATATTAGGTATAGATTTAGGTACAACTAATTCGGCCATGGCTTATATTGAAGCCGGAGAGCCGAAAATATTAGAGAATAAAGAAGGGGTAAGAACCACACCTTCTGTTGTCGCTTTTTCCAAAAATAACGAACGTTTAGTGGGTATTTTAGCTAAAAGACAATCCGTCACTAATCCTAAAAGTACCATTTTTTCTGTGAAAAGATTGATTGGCAGGAAATTTAGCGATGCGGAAGTTCAGCGTGATAAATCATTATCTCCTTATGAAATGAGGGAATCTTCTTCGGGTGGAGTAGAGATTAAAATGGGAGAACAGTGGTATAGGCCAGAGGAAATTTCCGCTTTTATTTTGCAAAAATTGAAATTTGACGCGGAAGAAAGATTTGGAGAAAAAGTGGAGGAAGCCATTATTACTGTTCCGGCTTATTTTGACGATAGTCAAAGACAAGCTACCAAAAATGCCGGTGAAATCGCGGGATTTAAGGTAAAAAGAATTATTAACGAGCCCACGGCCGCGGCCTTAGCTTACGGTTTAAACAAAAAGAAAGACGAGAGAATTGTTGTCTATGATTTTGGCGGCGGTACTTTTGATATTTCCGTTTTGGAAGTTTCAGCCGATACCGTGGAAGTAAAAGCTACCGGCGGCGACACTCATTTGGGCGGAGATGATTTTGACCAAAAAATTATCAGTTATTTGGTGGCGGAATTTAAAAAACAAGAAGGCATTGATTTGTCTAAAGACGCTTTAGCTTTGCAAAGATTGAAAGAAGCGGCGGAAAGAGCTAAACATGAAGTTTCTACCACTATGGAATCGGAAATTAATTTGCCGTTTATTACTTCTGATGCTTCCGGTCCTAAACATTTTGTAATGAAATTAACCAGAGCTAAATTAGAAGAATTAGTCGGTGATATGATTGCCAAATCCATCAAATTAGTGGAGCAAACTTTGAGTGAGAAGAATTTTTCTGTTAGTGATATTAATGAAGTAATTTTAGTGGGCGGTCAAACCAGAATGCCGGCTATTCAGGATGCGGTAAGAAAATTATTTGGTAAAGAACCACACAAAGGAATCAACCCTGATGAGGTGGTGGCTTTGGGCGCGGCTGTGGAAGGCGGGGTTTTACAGGGAGAAATTCGTGATGTTTTACTTTTAGATGTAACCCCGTTGTCATTAGGTTTGGAAACATTGGGTGGAGTGTTCACGAAAATCATTGAAAAAAATACTACTGTGCCAACCTCCAAGAAACAAGTATTTTCTACCGCCTCCGATAATCAAACCTCAGTGGAGATTCACGTTTTGCAGGGGGAAAGAGAAATGGCTGGAGATAATAAAACTCTCGGAAGATTTATTTTGGATGGTATTCCGCCGGCTCCACGCGGTATTCCACAAGTGGAAGTGGCTTTTGATATTGATGCTAACGGTATTCTAAATGTGACTGCCAGCGATAAAGCTACGGGTAAAAAGCAAACAGTGCATATTGAAGCTTCTACCGGACTTTCTAAAGAAGAAGTAGAGAAGATGAAAAAAGATGCGGAGATTCATGCCAGTGAAGACAAGACTAAAAAAGAGGCGATAGAAGCGAGAAATCAGGCTGAAAATACGGTTTATTTATCGGAAAAAACTTTGCGCGAAGCAGGAGATAAAGTTTCTGCTGAAGAAAGAAAAGAAGTGGAAAATAAGATTAATGACGTGAAAGATGCTTTAACCGGCAGTGATAATAAACGCATTAAAGAAACAGCGGAAAAATTGTCTTTGGAGATTTCTAAAATCGGTGCTAAAATGTATCAAGAAACTCAGGACCAGCCTAAAACAACGGGTAATAAAGAGGAACAAGGAGATTCTAAACCTCAAGATGTTGATTTTGAAGAAAAAAAGTAGTTCAATAAATTAATATAAATATGGTAAAACTTTCTCTTATTAATGAGGAACAAAAGGAGAAGAATTATTATGGTCTGAAAATTACAATTTTAACCGTGATAGTCGTTCTTTTTGCTTTTCTTTTGGGGTTTTCCATTGCTAAGGTTTTTATCCATGCAAAGATATTCAACCTATCCGCTTATTATTTTTTAGGCGTTTCTGTTTTGTTGTTTTTATCATTTTTTTCTTTAGAAAGTGTTTTTGGGAGAAACTCAAGAATTTTATATTCTATTGGTGAAGCTTTGATTGTAATGCTTGGTTACTTGTTTGGTAAAGAAAGCTTTGCTTTTGGTTTGGGAGAATTGATTTTATTGGCGGTTTTAGTCGGATTTTTCTTTTGGGGGCGTTTCGCCATCTCTAAAAGGAAAGAAGAAATGATGAAGATGTATTGGCAGAAGATTATCAGACGCGGAGTGTCTTTGGTTTTAACCGGTTTGATTATTTTTTGGAGCATTGGTTTTGGTTTAGCTATTTGGGAGAATCCAGATAACGGATTTTTCGTTACTCCTAAAGGATTGGAGAAATTTTTGAATTATAATAATTTTTTAGTGAGATTTTATTTGCCGGATTTTACCTGGAGTATGACAGTTGATAAATTTATAACGAGTTTATCGGAAAAAACCATTAATTCTACTTTGGAAAAAACATTTGGTAATCAGTTTGAACAGAATATTAAAGGAAATATTGATGTCGTTAATCAACAGAAACAAATCTTAATGGATGAGAGTATCTCCAGTTTAAGATTAAAATTGTCAGAAATATTAAATAAGCCCTTGACTGGTCAAGAAACCTTAGCGGAAACAGCTTATCAATGGTTATTTGGTAAATTTCAATCCATTCCCCAAAATATGAGAGATTATTTATTGGTAGCTTTAATGATTATTTTATTCATTACTCTGAAGATATTCGCTCCTTTAATTGCTTTGATTGTGAGATTTTTCAGCTTTTTGATTTATGAAGTGTTAATGGCTTTGGGTTTTGCCACTATAGGTTATGAATCAAGAAATAAAGAGAATATCGTAGTGTCGTAAGGGTACAAAGTATGACCCGCCAGCTGGCGGGAAAAAGTATAAAATGTGACATTCTCATCCCGCCACGGCGGGATGAGAATGTCACAGTAAAATAAAAACATGGGAGAAGATTATTATAAAACCTTAGGAATTGAAAAAGGAGCTACTGAGGAAGAAATAAAAAAAGCATATCATCAATTGGCGCATAAATATCATCCTGATAAGCAAGGAGGGAATGAAGCAAGGTTTAAAGAAATTAATGAGGCTTATCAGGTGCTTTCTGATAGAAATAAACGCCAACAATATGACCAATTTGGTCAGACTTTCTCCGCTCAAGGCGGACCCGCTTCTGGCGGGGGTTTTGGCTTTGATTTCAGCCAGGGATTTCCCGGAGGTTTTTCTGCCCAATCCGCCCAGGGCGGATCGGGCTGGGAATTTAATTTTGGTGAAGATTCGGGTTTTGGGGATATTTTTGAAGGAATTTTTGGTGGAAATATGGGGGGTAGAAAAAAAAGAAAAACCGTTCGTTCCGGTTCTGATATTAGATTTGTAATGGATATTGATTTGGAGGAATCTTATAAGGGCGTTCAAAAAGAAATTATTTATGAAACTTTGGTAAAGTGCGCTGTTTGTGGTGGTGTTGGGCATGAAAAAGATTCGGGTTTTAAACCTTGCGAAAAGTGTGACGGTCGGGGAGAAATTAAAGAAGTGAAACAAAGTTTTTTTGGAGCTTTTGCCAGCGTGAAGCAATGCCCCAGTTGCTTTGGAGAAGGAAAAATCGCGGAGAAAGTTTGTAAAGAATGTCATGGACGGGGCAGAAATAAATCCAAGAAAAAAGTTTTTGTAGATATTCAAGCTGGCATCAGTGACGGTCAGATTATCAGAGTGGCCGAGGCTGGTGAAGATGGAGAAAGAGGGAGCCAAAGCGGGGATTTATATGTGGAAGTGAATATCCGACCTCATAAGATATTTAAACGTCAGGGAGCGGATTTAATTACGGAAATAAAAATTTCCATGAGCCAGATTATTTTAGGAGCGGAGATTGAATTAGAGACTTTGTCTGATAAAAAAATTATTATTAAAGTGCCGGCCGGCACAGAAGTGGGACAAATTCTACGTGTTAAAGGCAGGGGGATGCCTTATTTTGGTCGTTCCGGTTTTGGTGATTTATTGGTGCGAGTGAATGTCAAAATACCCAAAAAAGTTTCCCACAAAGCAGAAAAACTTTTGCAGGAATTAGAGCAGGAATTACAATAAAAAATCGCTTATTTAGGCGGTTTTTTTATTGGATGGACCCCGTTAGAAGTGAAACCGAGATGAATTTGTTTAAAAATAGATATTTATTGGTTAATAGTTATTTTTATTGATAATCAAAAAGTATAAGTTTTAAGTTACTTTTTACGTGGTTGACTTTTGGGTTTGAAATAAGTATAATAAGGGTAGTATGAAAATTCAAGGTTTTCCAAGGAGGGAAACATGAAAAACTTTAAAAATTTGTTCGTGATGGTCATGGTGGTGATGGT
>CAZTRS010000040.1:4695-5455 GCA_964616795.1 uncultured Candidatus Saccharibacteria bacterium | reverse complement strand
AGTTCTTTGGAAGTTTATCAAATTTCCTTATTTCTTCTATTTTTTCCTGCCAACCTTTAAATGTTTTATAAATTGGGGTCAACTTGACAAGTTCAATATATCCACAACTGCTGTAAGGAATCCTTTTTCCATGATAAGAATAACCGATACAGATTTTAAGCGAAGGTAATCCGGTTAAAATGTCAAGTTTGGTAATTGCCAGGCAGTTAGCCCCCGTCACCTGACAAGAAAATTTAACCGCTTCCAAGTCAAGCCAGCCAATCCGCCGCGGCCTACCAGTAGTTGTTCCATATTCTTTACCTATTTGTCTTATTTGATCGGCGGTTTTGTTGAAGAGTTCTGTTGGAAAAGGTCCTCCACCAACTTTTGATGTATAGGCTTTAACCACCAACCAAATATCATCTATTTTAGAACTCGGAATACCAGAACCTGTATCAACCGCACCCGTAACCACATTGCTTCCGGTAGAAAAGGGGTAGGGAGAAAAATCAACGTCAAGCATAACTCCATGAGCGCCTTCAAAAAGAATGTTTTTATTTTCTGCGACGGCTTTATTTAAGACAAGATAACTATCTTTTACATATGGTAAAAGTTTTGCCCTTATTTTTTTATAATCGTTAACGGTTTGTTCAATGTTGATTGGTTCGACGCCAAAGAGTTTGAGAATCTTATTTTTTATTTTTGCCTGGAACTTAAACTTTTCTGGAAAAATATCCCAGTTGATTAACGACACTTTATAAATATGTGGGAAATTGAATAT
>CAZTRS010000040.1:2879-4685 GCA_964616795.1 uncultured Candidatus Saccharibacteria bacterium | reverse complement strand
TAACTCGTAAATCCTTATTCCGTTATAACTGACTTTATCAGAAAATGTCGGACCAATTCCCCTTCTGGTAGTCCCCAGCTTGTTCTTTTCCCGAGCGTTTTCATAAGCTTCATCTAAAGCTTTATGATAAGGCATTATTAGGTGACAACGAGGTGAAATTATCAATTTGTTTTTTAGACTGATACCTTCTTTTTTTAGCATTTCAATTTCCCCAATCAAAACTTGTGGATCTATAATGACCCCATTAGCAATTACTCCGACCACTTTTTTATTTAGGATACCTGAAGGGATTATATGAAAGGGATATTTTTTTTTACCAACAAAAACTGTGTGTCCGGCATTATTTCCACCGTGAAAACGAACCGTAAAATCAGCTTTTTTGCTTAAAAGGTCAACGATTTTACCCTTGCCCTCATCACCCCACTGGGATCCAACAACTAAATTTATCACCTTTTCTTTTTTGATAAACTTTTAACTAATTCTTTGGCATATCCTGTATATTTTGCGGGAGTTAGATCGGCCAGTTTTTTTCTTTATCTAATCCTAATTTTTTTAGAATTAATAAATATTCTTTTTTATTAATTTTTTTTCCTCGAGTTAATAATTTAAGCTTTTCATAGGCCTGGCTGTCGCCTTTCCATCGCAAATATGTCTGCAGAGCTTCTGACAAAACTTCAAAGTGTTCGTCTAATTGGTTTTGAAGATACTTTCTGTTAACAAAAATTTTCGATAAACCAACAGCAATGTTTTTCCATGAAAAAACTGAATAAGCTATCGCTTCTCCAAAACTTCTTCTCACAGGAGAATCAGAGAGATCTCGTTGTAAACGAGAACTAATTAATTTTCTTTCAAAAAAATTAAAAAAACTGTTAGCTAGTTGAAGATTCCCTTCGGCATTCTCAAAATTGATTGGATTAACCTTTTGCGGCATGGTTGACGATCCAATTTCGTTTTCTTTTTTCTTTTGGAGAAAAACTTCGAGCATAATGTACTGCCAAACATTAATGCAAAAATCAACCAAAATCCCATTTGTTAGTGATACTATTCCAAAAAATTCAATCCAGTTATCATAAGGAAGAATTTGCGTCGTATAAAGATTAGGAGAAAGACCCAGCAAAGATACAAAGCCAGCATTTTTTTTCATCCATTCTTTTTCCGGTAAAACAAATTTTAAGGCATTGTTATTACCCACAGCACCATTACACTTACCTTCGAATACAAAATTTTCCATTCGTCGTAATTGTTTTTTTAATCTAAAAAAGTAGTTGGCCATTTCTTTACCAACCGTAGTGGCCACTGCCGGTTGGCCATGAGTTCGTGCCAACATTGGCGTTCTTTTCTCTTTTAGAGCGAATTCTTTAATAGCGCTTGTCAACTTAAATATTTCTGGAACGATAATCTGATCCCGACAATCTTTAAGCATCAGTCCATAAGCAAGGTTATTGATATCATCAGAGGTCAATCCAAAATGAATAAAAGAAATTATCTTTTCTAGTTTTGCTCGTCTTAATTTTGTTTGTAGAAAATACTCAATTGCTTTAATGTCGTGGTTTGTCTGCGTTTCAATTTCTTTTAACTCAACATATTCTTTATCTCCAAAATTTTTTACAATCACCAACATTTTTTTTATCTCATTTTTACTAAGTTTGTCAATGATTCTTTGTTGTGATAAAAAAACAAGATAATTTATCTCCAGATTAATCCGATATTTGTTGTAGCTATACTCTGAAAAAAAATTGGAGAGGTCTTTTATTTCTAAATAATTTCTACCGTCTATGGGAGTGATTGCCAATCCTTGGTTAAAAG
>CAZTRS010000040.1:0-2869 GCA_964616795.1 uncultured Candidatus Saccharibacteria bacterium | reverse complement strand
TTACCATAGAACCCATACTATTAAATCAGACAAATATAATTTAGTCAATACCAGTTTTTTATACAGTCATCAGATGACTTTTGGCATAAAGTAATAATCAGACATATTCAAAGCTTGAACGTCGTCCTTTGAAGATTGGGGGGTTTCAATATTTTTTGATATACTAATTTAGTATAAGGAACGATTTCTAACCATTTATGGGTTTGGAAATCCTTAACCAATGCCTACAATGCATAAAAAAATTCCGGAAACAATAAAAACAATTCAAGAAAGATCTTGCTGTAGAACTTACAATCCTAATAAAGAAGTTGATAATAAATTATTAAAAATAATATTAGAAGCTGGGCAAAACGCCCCTTCGGCTAAAAATCGTCAACCATATTTTTTTCTAGTTATTAAAAATTCGCTCTGTAAAAAACAAATCGCAGAAGCGGCTGAAAAAGGTAGAGGAAAGCAATTTGCTCACTTGACAAAAGAGGATTATGAAAAAACTTCCAAAGGAGGAACTGGTTCCAACGACATTTCTATAGCCGAGGCGTCTGCTGCCATTTTAGTATTAAGAAATTCCGATATTTCCTATAAAGAGGCCGCCAGTCAATCAAAAAACTTTAACATAAAAGAAGAACAAGGAGTGGCAACGGCTGCCTACTCGATGATGTTGGCCGCCAAATCATTAGGATTAGCATCTGGTTGGATCTGTTCCCCTCTTTATATAAAAGATGAGCTGAGAAAAATTGTTGAAAATTATGGTATTGTTTGGGATCAAAATTGGCAACCAAGAGTTGTAGTTACAATTGGCTATCCCTTAGCAGAACCTAAAAAACCAGCTCGAAAAAAGATAAACGAAATTTCCAAAATAATCGAATAAACTACAATCCAAATGGTTCGAGTACAATCGTGCTGAGCGTGTCGGTCAGGACCCTAAACGTCCTTATAACTCAATAGTAATATTGTATCATCTCCAGGCTAAATGGGACACTTGGGACAGTATAAAAAGAAACTATGATGATATAGTTTGATATACTTATTATTTTAGGATTCTTCTATGTATTTTAAAAATCTTATTCCAAAATCCGTTAAGTGATATTCACTAGCTGATCCACCAGCAAAAGTTCCTGCCTGAACATTCATCCTAAATATCCCTAATCCCAATAATTCCGTCCAACATTCAGTTTTTTCTTTTGTAACCTGATGTTCTATAGCTGCAATTTTAGCCTGAATATCAGGATTATGTTCTGATCCTAAATTATATTGTTTTTTTACTTGGGGACTATTTGAATTATATCTATCATGAATCCATTGCATTATTAATGCAGACACTGATTGTCTTTGCCATGTAATATCTAATAATCTATTATGTTCATCGGATCTAGCATTTTTAGCATAATTTTCCATTTCTTTTTCAATATTTTTTTTCATAACAGGTAAAATTTCTTTGTTTATAAAAACTAGAACTTCAATTGCCTGAGGAGAAATCCTTAGTAAAGAATCTTGTAATCTTTCTAATTCAAAATTCTCTTTGTCAGAGGCGGAGGTAAAACCAAACAATATCCTCCTTAGTATTTGTCTCTTTTTTTCAAGTCTTTCTTTAACATATGTATCAAAAAACTGAATAAATCCTTTTCTAAATTCTTCACTTTCAACTATTTCCTTTCTGAACTCCTGAGGGTGTGAATTTATAAAATCAAGTAATTCATTTAACTCATCTTGCCTTAAAGCTAGATAAACTCCGTACAGTCCAATTACAGCATATATAGCAAAACCCCAATAAGGTTTTGCAATTAAAAAAGGGTCAATTACATGTTGGATGAAAGGCATCATTCCAGAAATAGTTATATTAAGAGCTGATTTAGTATTGTCAATTATCTTTAATGGTTTATTTTTATCGTCTCCCATAAGATTTTTTTAGTTCATAAATACTAATTTTGGACCGGGTTTTAAATCAATTCCAGTAAATATTGAAAGCACCTTGATAAATAAATCACATGTAGTATAGAATATACTTTCACAATATTCTATTAAATCTGGTGCATTGTTATAATTCAAATTTCTTTCATATGGGTCGAGTGCTTTTGATAAAATAATAGGAGCACTAGGATTATTTATTGGAACATTTATATTCCCTACAGGTAATGAACCTATATGAACTCCAAAATTTCTCTTTGATCTTTTGCCTTCTGAAGAATTTTTAAATTCATTTATTAATTTTGAGAAGGGGTCAACCAATGTCAGAGAGTATAATTTATTTGCAAACGAGGTACGTCTTATAGCTCTAATCTTAGCAACTTCAGATAGATCTATGATCGTTTCCTCTTTACGTCCAATGCTGTTGGATATTAATATTGAAATAAAATCCAAAGATGATTTTATAAATACAAGAAATGCTTCATATTCATACTGTACTGGTTCATAATAGGAACCAGCGATACCAACCATATTCTCTGTTCCTGGTATTTTTATTGTGCTTAAAATCTTTCCTAAATCTACAGCTATTTCTTGACTCTCCTTTAGCATTTGGATGTGATAAAAACTCGCGTTTATCTTATTAAAGATATTGAAATATATTGTTTTGAAATCTTCTTTTGATATTTTAATTTCAGAAGTAAGCTTACCTTCAATCTCCGAAGAATATGAAATTTGTATTTTCCAAGTATATGCTGGCCAATATTTATTTCTTTGTGTATACATGTTTAATCACAACTAATAATTTTCATCAAATCCTCTTCTCTTTCATACGCTTTTAACCTTCCCGACAAAATTCCCAATCTATAACTTATTCCATCACTCATTAATCTCCAACTCGTATTTTCAAGCACTTTATCGATGATTTTTTTTAAAATAGAATCGCTTTCTCTGTCGTTTCTTTTTT
>CAZTRS010000039.1:1736-5530 GCA_964616795.1 uncultured Candidatus Saccharibacteria bacterium | reverse complement strand
AATTACCCTCAACCAATGGGCTAACTCCATCTAATTGTTGAGTATTGCTAAGAATGGGTTTTTGCCGAGAATAAAATACCAGATTATCAAAATAATATTGATGATTGTAATAAGATATGATTCTTAATTTTTCTAAATTACCGTTATATTCTCCCCAATTGTCTCCTTTTTGCCACTCAGACCATTCATTATCATTAACTCTGGCTCTAATGCCATTAGCTTGACTGAATTCAATTTGGAAATTATTCCAAATATAAACTTCCCCGCCAGGCAAACAAATATAATCAGCATATTCACTAATAAGAGCAGCTCTAGTTAGACATCTATGACTAGGGACAAATCCTAAACGCCAAGAATTACCTGTAATATCACCGTCAGCAATAAATGTTAAATAAGCGTTTGGAGTTAAACCATTATTAACTTTCAACTCAAAAGAAAACGTGCCATCTCCGCTAATATCCACTGGTTTAGAGTAAATGGAATATCCATTAGAATACCCCTGAGATTCATACAAAGAAAGAGATTGATTACCTTCATAAACATCACTATTTACAACATTAAATTGATAATATGGAAAAGATTCATCATTAACCCAGCCTCCTCGACCATCCAAATTACCCAAAGAATAATCCTCAAACCCCTCAAAAAACACTGGAGTAGGAGCGAGGGTAGGAGTTGGTTTAATTACAATTGGAAATTGATAAACATCGGAAATTTCTGATTGCCAACCATCTTGGTCTTCGGTTTTAATAACAAAGTAATCAGCACTGGAAGTAGAAGTTCCCAATAAAATTAATTCATATCTATTATTCACGCTATTAAAAATAATATCAGTGGTACTAACCATCATTAAATTATCCCAATTACTCTCAATAATATTAGTGGTAGTGGCTGAAGATTTAACAATAAAAGAAATATCGGTAGTTGTTGTCTCTTCTAAATCAAACACCAATGTCATTTCTGTATCATTCCTAATTTCACCCGTTAAATTAATAATTTTAGGCGGTTGTTGTCGCGGCTCTACCAAACTTTTAGAGTTTTGCGGTTGTGGATTTGTTCTAATAATAAAATCTGTTAGATTCCCATTAGCATCAAAAGAATTACCATTATATTTATCTATTCCATAAACCATGGTTTCTACGGTAGAATCTATGGTAGCTTTTCTCTCCAAACTTTGGCCATTGCTTACGGAATCTCCTATATAAATAATGGAATCAATAAGATTGTCATTATTATCTAATAATTGAATTTCATAGGTTGTGGTTGCTTTCTGTCCGAGCACTTTAGAAGGACGAATTATATCCGCCGATTTATTATCGTAATTTACAGCATCATAGTTATTCAATCCCAAAAGTAAAAATCCTTTTGCGCTTATTATTGTCTTATCCAACTCATTTCCGCCAAAAATAGCTAATGGACTGGTTGAAGTTGCATCGTCAATTTTTAATCGTAGCGACCAATCATCCAAATCAACACCACCTTCTCCCGCATTATATAATTCAATGAATTCCTTTCCATCATCCAGACCTTCAGCTTTATAAACAAATTCTGAAATAAAAATTTGTGGCGTTGGTGTGGAAATTGGCGTTGATGTTGGTGTTGGTGTTGAAGTAGGGGTGGGACTTGGCCCTTCTGTTGATTCGGGAGTTGGCGTCGGAGACTCTTCAGGGGTTGGCGTAGGTGTAAATGTGGGCGCAGGTGTGGGTGTAGGTGTAGAAGTGGTCGTGCCACCGGCAGAACCAGCATAATAACCACCACCATAAACATTTGGCGTTGCGCTCGGTGTTGGAATAAAAGTCGGGATTAAAGTGGGACTTGGTGTTATTGTTGGACTCATTGAAATAACGGGGCTAGAAATTATAGTAGGCGTAGGAGTAGGAGTCACACTAAAAAATTCTTGAAATTCTTCTCCTGACTCTAAGAATGCGCCATTTATTTGTGGTATAGGAGTTGGAGTAAGCACGGACATTATAGTGGGCGTAATAAATGGCGTTGACGTACTTTGATTATTATTTTGATTACTATTATTAATTCCCAAGAAATCACCAATGGCCCCAATAATTTTACCGAAAAATGTTTCTCTTTGACTATTCAAAAAAGCCTGGTCATTTTTCAATCTATCAACTTCTTGAAAAAATAAATTTACTAAACCGGCGCCATAAGAAATAGCTTGTTTAGAAAGATGAGACCAATAACTATCGCGAATTATATCGTCATTAATATCTACATTTCCTTTTAAACTCATAAACATACTACCACTACTAGGCTTCTTAGCTAAGATATAATCACCAAAAAGATCTTTATTTATAGAAAAAGTGTATTCACCCTTATTTTCTGTATTAAGATAATTCCATTCTGGTAATTTATATCCACTTTGCATCCCTATTGTTTCTTTACTATAAAAATTATTATTAGAATATGTCGCTAAACCATTAAAATAATCTCCTAAGCTAAGAAATATTAATGGCGATTTTAAACCACTTATATTAATATTATTACCAAATTTTTGAGAAACATACGCTTCATATGGATCTCCAGATACATGAGGGTCATTTCTTGTATGCGCCGGCACTGCCATATCTTCTAATAAATGTAAAACATGACCCAAACTTTCAAAAGCGGATTGTTTATCGCCAATAATATATTTATAAACAGCCTTATTCCAAGTATAAGTGGTTTGAACATCAATAACATTTTGAGTTAATCTCGCATAAGGATTTAAAGCGGAATTAGCATAAAATTCCCCCAAAAAATTAGCTTGCGCAAAAGAATTATTAGCCCAGTCTTTGGCTGATTTAGAAAATGGCATTAAAAAGCCATAAACAGAACTGGCTAAGCCCGTATTTGAGGCATTTAAACCATTCCCATTATTCGGGTCATAAAAATGATTTAAAGTTCTTACTGCTGGTTCATCCTCTTTGATGCTACCATTTGCGATTATTTCTATATCATTATTACTAATATTTTTATTAAAATAATTATTATAATACTTAATAATTTCTCGGGTCAAAGCCGGGTGCGTAGTTGAATTGCTATAGGCTAAAATATTTTGATTAACATAAAATAAGCCGACTAAAACAATACATATTAGTATTATCGGTTTTTTAATATTTATTTTAAGCATATTTTTAATTACATTTTGTTATTAAAAAAGGCCTTTAATTTTTTACATTGATTCTATTTTCCAAATCTTGGAATATTCATTCAAATTCATATGTAATATATAATCAGCTAAACCGCTATCTCCCAAGACGATAAATTCATATTCTGTTTCTAAAATAGATTGCTTCGAGGATGGCTTAAGTCTCTTTAGCAAATCAATAATTTTTGAAATCTCATCATTCTCATATGAATCCCTTAAGGCATCCACCCACTTTTGCCTACTTAAATTAACATCCAAAGCAAAATACTTCCCCGCTAATTCTATATCCCCTTTTTCTAAGGCATCAATAAACATATCTAAGGTTTCCTGCGGTGTTTTCCCGCCATATGTATCCTCCGTTAATGTTTTAGAGATTTTATTCATTGCCTCTTCGTATCCCTTAAGACCTTGGGCTATATTTTTACGCTCCTGTATATTATTATAATACTGCTTTATTGCAGCATATCCGCCCAAAGACAAAAAAAGAGCTGCTAAAATAATTATTGAAGCAATAATTATCCAAGCAACTCTGCGTTTTTTAGGCTGATTATTTAAATTTTCCGACGGATTATTAGAACTGGTTTGATTTTCCATTTTTAAACCCTTTAAATAATTCCGACAATATTAATATTTATTTAAATTATAATTCTTA
>CAZTRS010000039.1:0-1636 GCA_964616795.1 uncultured Candidatus Saccharibacteria bacterium | reverse complement strand
GCGAAGGCGGAGGGTGAAAGATTCGAACTTTCGAGGAGATTGCTCCCCCACCGCATTTCGAGTGCGGCCCATTCGACCACTCTGGCAACCCTCCATTATTAAAATTCTAATCTTTTAACAAAATTTTGGCAAACAAAAAGGTCGGTCACCCAAGGCGACCGACCCATAAAAACTATTCTTCAATCATTACAAGTAAATTCAATAACAGAATTATGGTCGGGACATTCAGTGATTAAACCGAATTCATCTTGAATTTTTGAAGATAAGGTCGCACGCGCCTCCGGGTCGCCATGAATTACAAAAACTTTTTTCAAAGTAAAACGCATGGGCTTAATCCAACCCAAAAGCATAGATTGGTCAGCGTGCGCGGAATAAGCGGAAATTTCTTTAACCACAGCTTTAACCGGAACCTTTTCTCCATGAATAGTGACCACCTTGTCTCCATCCAAAAGTTTGCGACCCAACGAACCTTCAAATTGATAACCTACTATTAATAAAATATTATTAAGGTCGGGTAAATACCTTTTTTCGTGATGTAAAATTCTTCCTCCTTGTGAAGAACCGGAACCGGCCATAATTAATTTTGGCGCCGGCACGGTAGCGATGGCCTTAGACTCTTCTGCAGACATAGTGAGTTTCAATCCAGGAAAATCAAAAAAATTGTCAGAAGCATTACTCACGGATTTAAAAGCCTCCAAACGAAAATAAGTGAGATATTTTTGATAAACATCAGTGAGTTTAATGGCCAAAGGACTATCTATAAAAATGGGTAATTGCGGGATACGTTTATTTTCCACTAATTCATTCAATTCAAATAATAATTCCTGAGTGCGTTCCATAGCAAAAACAGGAATCATTAAAACTCCTTTATTCCTGACAGTTTCTTCTATAACATCTTCTAAATGATGTCTTCTCTCAGTTAAATCTTCATGCAAACGATTGCCATAGGTTGATTCCACAAAACAATAATCCCCCTCGGAAAGCTCTTCCATTTCCGGCAATAACTGATTTTGCGGATTACCCAAATCACCGGAAAAAACAATGCGCATTTCTTTTTTAGATGAGTGCTTTATTTTCAAAACAATAATGCAAGAACCCAACACATGTCCGGCGTTATAAAAAACAAAAGAAAATCTTGGAGAAATCTCCACTTCCTGATGATATTCAACGGTCTCCCACAAACTTAAAGTCTTATCTATATCAGCTTCGGAATAAAGCTCCTTTTCGTTATTTTTTTCAGCATCATCAGCCAACAACCCTTGCGTATCTCTTAACATTAAATCAGCAAAATCCTTAGTCGGAGGAGTAGAATAAAATTTACCGGAAAACCCGCGCTTAGCGAGAAGTGGCAAACGACCGGTATGGTCAATATGCGAATGAGTAACTAAAACAGCTTTTATGTCCTTAACATCAAATCTAAATTTATCATAATTCAGTTTTTCATATTCCTTCCCCTGATAAAGCCCGCAATCAATTAAAATTTGGTCGCCCCCACAGTCAACAAGATAACAAGAAGCGCCTACGCCCTTGCTTTCACTCAAACAATAAATTCGTGCTTTTGATGCCATATATTTATTATAGCAGAAACAAAAAATCACGGCAATAAGTCATCTTATTTAAATAACCAAATTATAAT
>CAZTRS010000038.1:0-5982 GCA_964616795.1 uncultured Candidatus Saccharibacteria bacterium | reverse complement strand
CGTTAATTAAAGATAAATAATGATTTAAGAGGTATCTCTCAAAATCTTATTTCACAAGGTAAATGAAATCAAAACCAATGGAAATTATTTGTATTATCGCTTTTGTCGCTTTTGTAGTTTTAGGAATAATTTATTCCAATCAAAAACCTAAACAAGGTAATTTTTCTTTTCCGCAACACAATTTAAATTTACAAATAGAACGAGCAGAATCATTAGCTCATCAAGCCAAGGGATTGATGTATCGGGAAAAATTGGATGAAAATAATGGAATGCTTTTTATTTTTGCCAATGAGGCTAAACGAATTTTTTGGATGAAAAATACTTATATCCCTTTAGATTTGATTTATATTTCCCAAGATAAAAAAATTGTGGAAATAAAAGAAAATCTTGAGCCATGTCGAGAAAATGACTGCCCGACTTATACTTCTACGGTTGAAGCGCAATATGTTTTGGAAGTAAACGCCGGATTTGTTCAGAAAAATAATATTCAAATTGGAGAGGAGGTAGTATTTTAGATATGGATAGGGTTACAATGAAGACAATTGCATATTATGACTACGGAAGTGTGGCAAAAGAATATGGTGTTAAGCATTGCAACGGATATTTTTGGAAAAAAGAATTTATACTTTTTAATAAATTAATAAAAGGCAAAAAGATAAAAAAGATATTATTAATGAAATTATTGATATTCAGGAACTACTTGATGCTTTACTGGAAGAATTAAAATTATCAAAATCTAAAATAAAGAGTTTACAAAAAGTAAAAAATAAAAAATGCGGCGGATTTAATAAAAAATTATTTTTAATAAGAGAAGAAAAATATGAAAAAAACATTTAAATTTATCAAAAAACCAATATTTTTTATACCGGCAATAATTGTTATTATTGTTATCGCTATAATTTTATCCAGCGGGAGCAGTAAACCCATTTATGAAACAACCGCAGTGGTAAGGGGCGATGTGATTCAAGAAGTGAGTACAACTGGTAGGGTAAAGCCGGTAGAAAGCGTTGACTTGGCTTTTGAAAAAAGCGGGAAAGTTTCTGCCATTGACGCTGAAATTGGAGATAAAGTAGAAACGGGAAAAATTTTAGCTTCTTTGGATAATCAAGAATTACAGGCGCAAGTTTTACAGGCTCAAGCAAATTTGGAGGTCGCGGAAGCGAAGTTGGGTGAAATGAAAAAAGGAACGCGCCCGGAAGAAATTCAAGCGGCCGAAACCAGATTAATTAATGCTCAGGTGGGTTTTACTAATGCGCAAAATAAAGCCATCGGAGATTTAGAGGGCGCTAATATCAGCGCAGTTAATGCTGGGCAAGCCGGAGTAACAGTGGCTAAAAACGCGCTTTTAACTTTAACCGACATTCAATTAAAATATTTTACCGATAATAGTTTTGAAAGCCAAAATTTATCCAGTTTTAAATCTATGGCTATAAAATTATTATTGGGAGTTGATAATGGTGGTACTATGGTGTCTAGTTCCATCGGCGCTTTGAATGGAGGGGCTTTTGGTGAAGTTCAAAATATTATTAATACTAAAAATTATTCTAATTTAGAAATAGTTTTGGGTAATGTTATTAATGCTATGCAGAAAGTTCGCGACACTCTTAATGCTGTGCCGATTTCTAATGCTTTGACTATTGCCGAGAAATCTTCTTTAGCCACAGAAAAAACCAGCATAGAAACTTATTTATCATCCGTTTCTGTTAAAAAAGAAGCTTTAGCTGCCCAAAAAATTACTAATGATATGAATATTGCTGCAGCTCAGAGTGAATTGTCGTTGGCTCAAGATAACTTGGCTTTAAAGAAAGCCGGCTATACCGTGGAGCAAATTCAAGCTCAAGAGGCCAGTGTAAAGTCTGCCGAAGCCAATGTTTTAACTTATCAAGCGCAATTGAATAAAAGTATTATTCGCGCTCCTTTCAATGGAATTATTACTAAACAGGATGCTAAAGTAGGGGAAATTATTACTGCTAATGTGGCTGTAATTTCTTTAATTTCTGATAAAAAATTTGAAGTAGAAGTAAATGTGCCGGAATCAGATGTGGCTAAGATTAAAATTAATAATTCCGCCATCATTACTTTGGATGCTTACGGTGATGATGTTAAATTTCAGGCGCAGGTTATTAGTATAGAACCGGCAGAAACAATTTTTGAAGGCATTGCTACTTATAAAACAAAATTAAATTTTATTGTTGATGATGAAAGAATTAAATCAGGTATGACCGCCAACATTGATATTTTAACTGATGAAAAGAAAGATGTGGTGGTTGTGCCGCAAAGAGCCGTGATTCAAAAAGATGGGGATAGAATTGTAAGAATGATTGGTATTGATGGAGAGGTGGTAGAAAGACCAGTGGAAATTGGGCTAAGAGGTTCTGATGGAAATGTAGAAATAAAATCAGGTATTAATGTGGGAGACGAGGTGATTGTGTTTATGAAGGAAATTTAAAGCATGCCAGGTAGTAGAATTTCAAAATAGTGCCAAAGGCACTAAAAACATCCTGGTATTAAGTACGAAGTCTAATTAAATAATTTTAAGTGAATTTAGTATAATGAGTATATATTATTTGAAATTTCATTACTTGGTAAAGAAATTAAAACACCCGCCAATTGGCGGGTGTTTTTTGTTCAAGAATTATTCCCCCCATTAAAAATTCATTATAGGTTGATATAAGATTTTTGTGTTGGGGCGAATCGTCTTCGGCTCACGTTATATTTTTTTCAACTTAATATTATAATTTTTAACGGGGCAAGTCTTCATTTTCTTCTTTCCCGACGCCCCTTGGGGTCGGGACTCCGACTCCGCTGTTAGCGAACGTCGGAGCTGTCTTCATCATTTTCTGTATTAGAATCATTATCGTTATTATTTTCTTCCTCATCAATAACTTCTTCTACTTCAATACCCTTAACATCTCCGGGAATTTTTATTGATTCCTCAATTTCTTCAATGGGTTGGTCCATGGGGTTGGTGGATTTTACTAAAACATCTCTTGGTTTAGCTCCATCGCCCGGTCCTATTACTCCTTTGTCTTCCAATAAGTCCAGTAAGCGAGCGGCGCGAGCATAACCAACGCGCAGACGGCGTTGTAAGAAGGAAGCCGAAGCTTTTTGTGATTCTACTACTATTTTGTAAGCCTCAGAATATAATTCATCGCCACCATCATCAAAAGCGCCGAAGTTTTCCATACCGCCACCGGATTGGGCAATAGTGAAACTTTGTTGTAATTCTTCTTCAAAGGTTTCTTTATCAGCATTTTCCTCAGAATATTCTTTATTATTTTCAATAATATATTTATTAATTCTAGCCACCTCTGCTTCGGAAACGAAAACGCCTTGAATTCTTTTAGGCTTGGAGGTTTCTGCTGCTAAATAAAGCATATCGCCCTGACCTAAAAGTTTTTCCGCTCCGGAGGTGTCTAAAATAGTTCGGGAATCAATCTGACTGGCCACTTGCAAAGCGATTCTGGTAGTAATGTTAGCTTTAATTAAACCAGTGATGACTTCTACCGATGGTCTCTGGGTGGAAACAATTAAATGAATACCTGTGGCGCGCGCCATTTGCGCCAACCTAACAATAGAACCCTCCACTTCTCGTCCATAAGCTGCCATTAAATCAGCTAGTTCATCAATCACCACTACAATATAAGGCATCATAGGTTTTTTATCTTTCAAAGCTTTTTGATTATAACTGCCAATATCTCTAACCTTGGCTTCCAGTAATTCATTGTATCTTTTATCCATCTCCAAAACAGCCCAACGCAAAGCCATAATGGTCTTTTTAGGGTTGATAATAACATCGGAAATTAAATGAGGAATGCCATTGTAAGCGGTAAGTTCTACGCGTTTGGGGTCAATTAATAATAATCTTAAGGTCTCCGGAGTATTTTTGTAAAGAAGACTGATTAAAATAGAATGAACGGAAACAGATTTTCCCGAACCGGTACTGCCAGCTACAAGCATATGTGGCATCTTGGCAATATCTGTAAAGATTTGTTCTCCGCTCACGTCTCGGCCCAAAGGAACATTAAGCAAGGAACTGTCCCAGAATTTATCTAAAGATAAAAGATTTTTCATTCTCACCGAAGTCTTTGTTTTATTCGGCACTTCAATACCCACTAAGGATTTTCCCGGAATAGGAGCTTCAATTCTGATGGGATGAGCGGCTAAGGCTAAGGATAAATCATTTTGTAAATTAACAATTTTAGAAAGCTTCATTCCTTCTGCCGGCTTTAAAGTATATCTGGTAACAGTCGGACCCACGCTTACTTCATCCATTTCCACATCAATACCGAAATTACCCAAAGTTCTTTTAATGATATTAACATTGGCCTTGATGTCTCCGCTGGTGGGTTTGCCGGAATCAGATTCCAATAAATCCAAAGGAGGGAAATTCCAATTACTAATGATTCGGTCTTTTTTAATTGTTTTTATGGTTTTTTCTCCTTCCGGTTCCTTAATTTTTGGTTCCTCTTTAACAAAAGACTCTTCTTTCAAGGGTTTGCCATTAGATTTTATTTCTATTTTTTTAACTGGTTGAAAATATTTTTCTTCGTCTTCCTCGTTCTTTTTCTTAAAGAAATCCAAAGAAACTTCAAAAGCAATAACCAAACCGATGATGCCGGCTACAATATAAAAAGCCATGCTCCCCCAGAATCCTAAAACTTTTTCTAAAGAACCAAAAATCTTTCCGAAAAATCCTGTAGAATCAGGAGTAATTAAATCGGAAATACCTAAAATACTGAAAGAGAAAATGAGCAATCCAAAAATAGTGGCAGCATAGATATTTTTTTTAAGAGAGCCCAAGAATAGAGCCCCGGCAATAATAAAAATGACCGGGGAGAAGAAATAAACCCAACCAAAAAGATAAAGAAAGGCCTTATAGATATTTTGACCTAAAGGTCCGGCTAATTGGAAAAAGCTTAAAATTAAAATTAAAGCTACGCCCAAGCAAGCAATACCGGCTATGGTTTTTTTAGTCTCTTCTTTGAGGTTTAATTTGGTAGTTTTTTTAAAGGAGGATTGGTTGGAATTATTATTTTTTTGATTATTGAAATTTTTATTTTTATTCTTATGTGCCATAATTGTTGAAATTTTCAAGCTCATATATTATAGCGAAGAAAATTTCACTACAATTATGAGCATCCCGAGCCTTTAGGCGAGGGATTCCCTTTATAATAGCGTAAAGTCTCTGAATAATTTTTCGTAAATCGTCAGAGCTTTAATGGTTTCCTCGTAAGTAATTTTAAAATCGTGGTCTTCTTGAATTTTTTCCGCTATTTTATGACTGGCCATTAATTTATCAATATCAGGCATTTGCACGGTTTTAATTTGAGAGATTTTATCTCCCAAATCATCGCCTACCCAGCCAGAGCGTTCCAAAATTTCATCTAAAAGTTTATCCGCGGCTAAAATAGCTTTTTTATAAGAGTTCTCATCTCCGGAATGTATTAAATTGATTACTTTTTTCCAGCTTTTTAAAATTCTTCTTTGTTCATATTTGGTAGTGAGTAAAAAAGTATTAATTTTTGTTAATTGATGTTTGATTATTTCCGATTTGATAAGAAGTTTGATAATAAAATAAAGCATCAATAAAGAAAGAACCACGGAAAAGATTTTTAAAGCAAAAACTCCGGGGCTTTGTTCCCATTGATTAATATACCAATAGAGATTATAGAAAAAATTTGTTATGGATTTCATGATAACAGTGAAACTTATATATTTATTGTATTGCTTTTTCCAACAAATAAGATATGGCCAATAAAGTTTTTTCGTTAAAATGTTTAGCGGTTAATTGTAAACCAAGAGGCAAGGCGCCTTCTTTTTGGATAGGAAGAGAAATAGCGGGTAATCCGGCAATGTTGGCTGGGACGGTAAAAATATCAGAAAGATACATAGAAACTGGGTCTTGGGTCTTTTCTC
Source organism: uncultured Candidatus Saccharibacteria bacterium (assembly GCA_964616795.1). Classification (GTDB taxonomy): domain Bacteria; phylum Patescibacteriota; class Minisyncoccia; order UBA6257; family JAAZHW01; genus DAONDV01. Next base: position 63 of record CAZTRS010000038.1, on the reverse strand, counting down.
CAATTTTAAAGGCCTCAGACGGGGTAGTGGGGGAAATTAAAACATCACATTCACTAAAAGCAT
>CAZTRS010000037.1:2799-6443 GCA_964616795.1 uncultured Candidatus Saccharibacteria bacterium | reverse complement strand
CTCATTTTCATCATTATCTTGACCCATTTTCGGCATTTCATTGCCCCCAGCTCCACTAACAGAATCTTTATTTGCTAAATTATTCTCTTCTTTTTTCTTGTTTTTTACTTCCTGCATGTTCAAAATTTAAGATTAAAAGTGAAAAGTTAAAAATTATCCCTTGCTTTCCACCCGCTTCTTCTATTATATAACCTCGGATAAACTAACACAACCTTCCATTATTGACTCTTATCAAACTCTTCTTTAGCCTTGGCAATTTCCAATAATTGCGCCGGATTGGTAGTAACGATTTGGTCTTCGGTATAGGAAGCGATAACCTTAATAGCCGCATGTTTTAAGCCAGCAAAGAATATCCCCTCTCCCACATCAGCTTCCAATAATAACTGCTTTTCCGCATCAGTAAGATTAAAGGTTTGCGCTAAACCATCAATAGAAGCCGGTGATTGTTTCAAGAGCATTTGCATAGAAGAGTTGGTAATAATCGGCTTACCTTGGGGTGATTTAATAAAATCGTCAACATCCTGAGTGATAGTGGTGACACCCAAAAAATATTTCCTGCATCTTTTTACCAATCCAAACAAGAAATTGGCGCTAGTTTCAAATTTCATCATCCACCACGCTTCATCAATAATCAAAATTCTTCTTTTCTTCTCAGAACGAACTAAATTCCAGATAAAATTCAAAATTATATACATCGCTACCGGACGAAGTTCATCTTCCAAATCACGGACGCCAAAAACAACTAAACGATTATTAACATCAATATTACTCGGTTGATTTAAAAACCCGGCAAAACTTCCTTTGGTAAATTTATAAAGTTTTTCTGATAATGTTAATCCCCCCTCCATACTTTCTAAAACAGTTTGTAAATCTTCCATTAGCGGAGGAGATATTTTAGAGAAATCACTTTCCGGAGTAATATCACGAGAAGCATAAGTTTCAGAAATGGCCCTATCCAGCAAACCAATTTCTTCGGGTGTTAAATTACCAAGCATAATTTTCATTAAACCGGTAATATTTAAAACATTGGATTTTAAACCTTCAGCCGGAGATTCATCTGGTAAAAGAGGCGGTAAATCAAAAGGATTAATATGGTGTTTGGAAGTCAAGCCAATATTAATATAAGACCCGCCCACGGTTTCACACAAAAACTTGTATTCATTTTCCGGGTCTAACACTAAAACATCGTCACCCATCATCAAAGAACGTAAAATTTCCAATTTGGTAAAATAAGATTTGCCACTACCGGCCTTGGCAAAAATTACCATATTACCGTTTTCCAAAGAAAAACGGTCAAAAATAATCAAACTGTTATTGTGCCGATTAATCCCATACAAAATTCCCTTGTCAGAACCTATATCTACCGAAACGAAAGGAAATATACTGGAAACCGGCGATGAATTTAAAACCGTATGCACACCTAACTTATCAAGACCCAAAGGAAAGCTGGATTCCAATCCCTCCGCTTGTTGAAATAAAGCTGGTTTTACATAAATCATTCTTCCTTCCAAAAAACTGATGATTTTTTGCTCTACTATATTCAATTCTTCCTTATTATCAGCATAAATAGTCATATATACTCCCACTTCAAAAAGTTTTTCCGTGGCCTGCATCAAAGCGTCACGTAAGTCTTCCAAATTTTGATAAGCCATATCCAAGGCCGGGTCTCTAACGGTTCCTTTTTCCATTTTTTCTGAAAGTTGAGCTTCCACTTGAGCCGTCTTCTTACGTAATCGCTTCAAAGCTAAAACAGTATCCACGGGATGAATAAAAATAGAAATATCCACCGTCTGGTCTATATTAATAATCGGAGAAAACCAACCTGTTACTAAATAACGCGGATAAGCAATAATAAATAAAGATTTCACATATAAATCCCCTATTCTGACATAATTGGATTCTACTTCTAAGGCTGGGGGAATCAAAAGGTCACGCACCGTTTGCGGTCCAAATTTATACGCTTCCGGCATCTTAGGAATTTCTTCTTCTCCTTTATTTAAAAATGGTAAAAATTTTGATAAGTCTCCCATAAATAGTTAATTTCAAAATCCTAATTTCAAATTACAAATTACTCTTTATTTTTTACTATAGACGAAAATATTAATGTTAACTCTGTCGCCTCTTTTTTTAATTTTTGACATATTTTTTCTTTATGGGGATTGGCTCGTAAAACCATATCCATCCAATATATCGTTTCTTTTGCCTCTTTTCTACAAATGCCAATTTTATGAAAAAAATCTTTTCTTGATTCAGCGCTGTCTGCCTCCATATAATTAGCTCCAATACTTGTTGCCGAACGAATAAATTGATTTATTATAGGTCTATTAATGTAATTATCTTCCAATTCCCTAGCTAAATCTATAGCCATGACCCCAAACTTAGTAGTCCTTGTGATTAAATCATAAACTTTTTTATTATCATCCGTTTTTGACATTAGAAATTTGATATTTGATATTACGTCTGTTCCGACATAATTTTTAGACCTTTTTTCTCGGTTTTTTCCGGATTATATAAATTATAGTAGAGCTCCAATAAATCTTCTGTTGCTAATCTGGCGCAACGCACTCCCGTTGGTCTTAATCCGGAAACTACAGCATCAACACGATGATTTAATTGCATTTTTTTTGCTTCAAAATCTAATTCTTCTTTTTTATTTTTATCATCTTCTTTGGTGGGTTTTAAAAACGGAATAAACTGACTAATTTTAGCAAAAGTTTTATCTGCGTCAACCGGCCCAGCAGAATACGTTACTACTATATAGAATCTCTTAGACATAACATTGGTCACACTCACCAATGTTTTAATAAATTCTATATATTCTTTAATCTGAACTTTTAACAATGAATTTTCTTCTTGGCCCTCCCGCTCCTTCATATATTTCAAATAACTTTCAATATTCAATTTTCTGGAATGAATCACAAATTGAATGGAAAAATCCAAACGATTAAGTAATCCTTGATAAGCTGAAGTAATTAAACCCTGTTCTTCTTCTGATTTCAAATCAAAATTAATGCCGGAAACCATAATTACGGCCTTTATAGAGCCATCTTTCAAAATAACGCAATCATCTTTGATTGTATCAATACTTACAAATTGTTCTGTTGATGTTGATTGTGCCATGATAATACTAATATACGAATTTATACTAATTATATGAATATCGCCCGTATTTTAAACTATTTTTTGTATCTATTTTAACTATTCTTTTCGGTTTTAAATATTGTCTCCTAAAATTTACTAACAATCCTAACCTAATTTTAGAACTCTGCAAATATCTCTGAATTTGATAATAATCCTCTTTTGAAACAACGTCTTTATCTTTAATCTCAAGAATAATTTTATCTTCAATCAAAAAATCAAATAAATTACCACTCCCTTTTATATAAAACTCTCTTTCATATGGGATTTTTAATTCTTTCAATTCATTTTCTATCTCATCCCCATATTGTCTTTCTCTACAATATTTTCCCAATTTATTATGCACTGTGAATAATATCCCAGTTAACAAATAAGATAATTCAGGATATATTAACTTATTAGTATTATTCGTATGCATTAGTATATTGGTATTGCTTACCTATCTAATTTTTTCGCCATTTCTTCCAATTCTTCACCCGATAATCTCTTTTTAGAAGATTCTTCTT
>CAZTRS010000037.1:0-2699 GCA_964616795.1 uncultured Candidatus Saccharibacteria bacterium | reverse complement strand
TTCGCCATTTCTTCCAATTCTTCACCCGATAATCTCTTTTTAGAAGATTCTTCTTTTTTTATTATCTTCGGTTGCGGTTTTACCAATACCTTCTTCTCTCCGGACCTCTGCCAAACATATAAACGCGGGTTAATCATATATTTCAAGAAATTAATTGATACTCTGGAAAAATTTTGACCATTGATTTTCAAAAAGGCTAGAGCCAAACCCAAGGCGCCAAATGCTCCACCTACTAAAATCCAAAGCCAAAATTGCAACAGCTTAAAAGAAAGAAAAACGACAGCGGCGGTGCAAACTAAAATTATAAACTGCCTTAAGCTTAAGGGTCCAATAATCTTATCTTCTATATCAATAAATTGTGGAACTTGAAAGGTGCTCATAGATTAATTTCAAATATCAAATGACTAATTTCAAAAACGAGCTTAGATTTAAGATAATAATTTGTCATTAGAAATTTGGATTTTGATATTATTCTAAATTATTTATAATTTAGAATTTTAGCTTTTTAAGGTTAACGACGTTTTCCGGAGGCACTGACGGCATTGTTTCTTCTTTAATTTCTGGCTTAATCGGCTCTGGTTTAACTGCTTCAACTTTAGGTAAATCTACTGGCGCAATTGGCATAACTGGTGTAATTGGTGTAGCGGGTACAACTGGCTTTTGTTCCATAGGATTAACATTTCTACTCAACGGAGAATTAACGGAGATAAATGGAACACTCATCCCCTCTGATTTAATTGAGTTAATTTCTTCTTTAGAAATAACCGGCGGAGGAGGCAAGGGAGCAGAAAAATTCACGACTTTAGTTGGTTGAGTGTTCACTTTTGTTGGGGATATCATATTATTTAATTTCCCAAAAAATCCTGGCTTTTGTTCTATCGGTTTTCTATCTTCTATATTTTTTTTCATAGCCTGCGCCCCTCCTTGTATCTCTACATCAGAAACAATTTTTTCCTCTCGTGGCTTTATTTCTCCAAAGGAAAATTCCATGGGTTTAGTTGTTTCCAAAATAGGCTTAACTGTTTGTTCTTTTCCAAAAATCATTCCGGATTTAATTTCAGTATTACCGGCTGATTTAGTGGAATCAAAATTGCCAAATTTAAATAATGGAAATGTTGGCTTTGCAGCAGTTGCGCCCTCAGTTGGCTTAAACGGAACTTCTGTCCTTGCTAATGCTGGCCCTTGAGATAAATCAATAACATTAGCTGGAACTACTGTAAATTCTTTATCTTGAGTTATACCGAAAGATTTATCCTGCTTGTCCTGAGTAGCATTGAAGGGGGCAGCACCAGAAGATTTGTTTTGAGTTACACCAAAAGATTTTTCTTGAACAATATCTGACGACTTACCACTAGCCATATCAAGAGGTTTACCCTGTATCACACCGAGGGGCTGTCCCAATTTTTGAAGCAAATCGGCGGTTCCTTGTTTTGCTATTTTCTTTTCTATTACTCCTTCTGGATTATAAACTTGTTTTAATAAATCCCTCACCGGCAAAAATATTTGCCTGTCAATTTCTTTGAAAATATCCTGCGCCACAATGGCATTAAATTTAAATTCATCAGTCAATTTTTTAGTGAAATCACTATAATTAACAAAGCCCGCCAAAACATCACCAGTTAAACAGGTAACAGTTTCCAATTGTTCTCCAGATAAATTATTAACCGCTGCTACTTGGCTAATCACATCGGCTGTTTCTGCGCCATCAAAAACCCCCTGAAGTTGCTCAGGCATCATCTCATATCTTTTTGCGAAATTTTCACTTAGTATTCCAAACATTTTTATTTTTATAAGACTACCCGAGTATTTTACTCCTGCTCAGTTTCTGGCTCAGGCTTGGCTTTATTATCTTCTCCAGCAAATTTACTACCCCTATTTTCTTTCACATTTTCAGATATCTCAGATATTATTTTATCAATTTTCTTCTGCCCCTTAAACATTGTCTCAATTTTTGCCTTCATTGGATCATCAATAACACCTCTATTAACCATACTATTTAATGTCGAGCTAAAGCTAAGACCTCCAGCCATAGCACTTGGAGAAGAATTCATTTTACCTATTTTAAGAAGAGCTTCGGGACCACCACTCTTAAAAAGATCATCAGCGATTTTATCAACTATTTCCCTCCTAAGCTTTATTGTTTCTTCCATGTCTATCTTACCATTTTCTTTAATCTGACTATTAAGCACGAAATTAGTAATATTATTGGCAGGACCTTGTTCTACAGCATAAAGAATGGCTGATGATTCTGGAGAATTTATATTTTCACCAGTCATCATCATAGGCAACTGACTAAGTTTAGGTATGTTAGCGTCCTTTAGAAGCTCCAAAATTGACAGTTCAGCTCTACTAAGTTCAATTCGATCATTTTGTTTATTCTTTATTAGCTTTTCTTTTTTCTTTCTTAATGTATCTAAATTAGATTCAAGCCCTTTAATATTTCTTCCAATAGTAATATTTTCTTTTTTTGTTTCTTCTATTCCTGGTTGTTTTACAAATCCCGATTCTTTCTCCAATTTTTTAATTTTTTCTTCATTAGCATTATAAACATCCGTACTTGATTTAAGATCCTTCTCTGTTTTATCAATATCACCATCATTAAGTTTTGATTCTTTTGCATACTCCTCATCCTTTTGTTTAAACTTTTCCTTTGCGTCTGCTAATTTTTCAGCTTCCTTCTTAAAGTCGCTAGTAAAATG
>CAZTRS010000036.1:0-6454 GCA_964616795.1 uncultured Candidatus Saccharibacteria bacterium | reverse complement strand
TGTGTTGGGTGTGTTTGGTTTTTGGTGGGCTTATTATTCTTTTGCTAAGCAAAAGAATAATAAGCCCACCAAGTATAATTATTTCCTTCTTTATGGAGCTGACGAAAAGTATCAATAAAATCCAAATCTGATATTTTATCTATTTGCTGACGTTCCTTAAAAGTAAACATTATGCTATCTTGATTTTCTTTTGGTTGAGCTAAATCAATTTCTTGATGCGCCACATTAAAATCTCCAGCTAAAATAATTGGTTTATTTTTTATTTTTCCCAAATATTTTATTAAATAATCATAAAATTTTAATTTATAATCCAAATTCTCTTTATTTTGTCCTCCATTGGGGATATAAAAATTAATCAAAATAAAATCCCTAAAATCCAATCGTATGAATCTCCCCTCTTCATCAAATTGTTTAAATCCAATTTTAGTGCTAACTTTTTCCGGTTTAATTTTAGTGTAAATCGCTGTCCCGCTATATCCTTTTTTCTGAGCGGGATTAAAATAAGCTAAATAGCCAAAAACTTTTTTTAATTCTGAGGGAATTTGGCCCTCATCAGCCTTTATTTCTTGCAAACATAAAATATCCGGCTCTTCCTGCAAAAACCATTTTAAAAACCCTTTTTCATGAATAGCCCTAATGCCATTCACATTCCACGATAACATCTTCATTAATTATATTATAACAAATCTATCCCAAATTAAAAACCCGCCTTATTAGCGGGTTTTTAACACTAAACTATCTTTCTACATTCCAAATAAAATCTTTTATCTTCAGCTTCGCCCATAGAAAAGGTTTTTCTCGGTAAAACACCGTCCACAATTACAGTTTTAAACAAATCATGCTTACTCATACCTGGTAAATAAAGACCGAGATTCCCCTCATTTTTAGCTAAATCACAAACAACATCCAAACCATGAACATAGTCAATCTTTTCCGCTCCACCACTTTCCAAAAATTTATCCAAAAATTCCTGTAAGGCGCCAACGGTTAAGTTAAATTTAGATTTTGCAAATTTCCCAACACCAAATCCCTTGGAAAAAATCATCCCAAATTTTTGTTCACCTCTATCCTCATTTACTAATTCCATCATTCTTTCTTTACTATCACAAACGGAATAAATAAAATCATCTTTAAAATAATCTTTTATTGCAACCCAAAAATCTTTTTTTACATTAAATAAAACACGATGAATCGGTTCAAATTCCAACGCTTCATCATGCACATTAACTAATTCCACCAAAGCCCAGCGAGACGAATGATTCATCCCTACTTTAGATTTATTTTTCTCCCAAATTGCCTTAGCCGTAGCCAGAGAGTGATTACCATCACCCATAGCAAAAACTAAAACTCCCTTATCATCTCCTACTCCATATTTTGATTGAAATAATTGCTTATTCGCCAATCCCGCCAATTTTCCCGCTATTTCATCGCATTTACTTTCCGGCACCAAATAACCGGCAATATGACCACCGTTCATCATTAAATCAAAATCATAAATCTTATCCATTCTGTCTTCATATTCTATCAACCCCTCAATAATTGTTTTTTCCGGGTCATCTATCAAAACCATAATATGCGGAGATTCCAATAAAGCGCCTTCCCGAATTTCCATTCTAGGAGGCAAACGTTTTAAAACTGTTCCCTCAGTGGCACGAATTAAAGTTTGCGAACCAGCATTAAAATCATATTTTTCTAAATCTAAAGCCACCACTAAACCCCTCCTTATTTTTCCTTTTATATTTCTTTTTACATAAACAAAACCTGAATGAGAATCAAAAATTCCCTTTTCTAAGTATTCTTTCATTTTCCCCTGGATACTTTTAATTCTTTCTTCCTTACCGGATTCTTCTAAATAGACCTCTGGAAAGATAATATGAGCGGTAGAAGGCATATTTTTAACGTTTTTATAAACTTCCTGCCAATATTCAGGTTGTGAAGTATATTGATCACAAGCTACTACTGACCATTTATTAAAATCTGCATCTTTTTTAGGGAGCAGAATTTCCGGCATTTGCACGCCAATTGATTCGTAATTTTTTATATTCATACCCAGTAGAGGAATTTCCAAGTATTATTATAGGCTTTAGAAATTCCCTTTTTATATTAAAAACTTTGGACTTATATAATGATGCACCCATTTAAAAAAATATCCGTTGGCTAAAGCCAATTGGAAATTCTCGTACTGGGCATATATCTTTATTTTATGATTTTCTTATCTTTTTTCAAGTATTTTATTCTCTTTTTCTCGGGAAATTTCTCAATCGCATAACGCAACATAGTTCTAGGCATGTTTTTACAATACTTTTTTAAAAATTCTTCTTCCATCGCCAAATCGCGTTTACCAATTTCCCGTAACATCCAACCCACTGCTTTATGAATTAAATCATGTCTATCATTCAATAAAATTTCCGCAACCCTCAAAACATCTTTAAATTGATTATTTTTAATAAAAGTAAAAGTTGCTAAAATCGCAATACGTTTTTCCCAAAGATTTTTGGATTTAACTAACTTATAAATAATTTTCCTATCTTTATCAATTAAAAATTGACCAACAATATTCGGCGCTGTTAAATCTACTAAATCCCAATTATTAATATTTCTCGTATTTTTTAAATAAAAATTAAATATAACTTTTTGTTTCCACGCATCTCCTTTATTAAATTGTAAAACTAAAATCAGTAAAGCAATTAAACGCTCTTCATGCACCCTAGAATTTAATAATTTCTGAATATCTCTTAAAGATAAATCTTGGTATTTTTTAACTATTTCCCTCTGTATCGGCACCATAATTCCCAGGAAAATATCCCCTTCCCCATATTGCCCCTTTCCAGTTTTAAAAAATCCCCGCAAAAGCTTGGCTTTTGCGGGATTAGCCCTTACCTTTAAATCTTTTTTTAAAGAAACTAAACTCATATTTCCTCAAGAATATTCAAAGTATAAACATTTAAATTATTTCCATTTATTGCTCCTGATATTCTTACTCTACTTCCTATTTTAAAATTTTCTAAAACACAAATATCTTTTTGCGCGCCTTTTTCACAAAGACTATTAGCATTAAACTCTAAATTAAGCGTGAGAGCTGGTTTTCCTGGCTCTTCATAAACCAAAACCCAACTACTATTTTGCTTTGTTAAATTTCCAGTTTTTTCAATCAAATTCTCTGCATTTATAAGATTAACATTATAAAATCCACACTTAATATCAACATTAACAACATCAGTATTAGGAATAGATGGCGCATTTTCATGTTTCTCAACTATTGGATAAGCAAAATTTAAAATACAAGCCATATAGCCACTTATATATCCGCGTAAGCCACCGGTAACACCATCAGCTTGATTATATTTATCAGACTCTAAATTATCACGAAGATATTTTTCTATTTTATTGAATTGCTCTCTATTTATGTTTTCCGCTTTATAATAAGAGCCTGTTAAAGAAATATTAGCAATTTGATTATTTTTAAAAACTATCCAAGCAAAAGATGATTCACCTTGATATTGAAATTTCACTCCTGATTCCTCCTTTAAATCATTAACCACTAATTCTCTGGCTTGGTCAGCGCACCATTCTTCAAAAACTCTCAAGCATTTCCCTTTGGCCACACACCAAGAATATCCCGCTGAACCCAAACAATCATGCTCATCTTTATCTCCACCAACTATATTCTCATCTCCCTCTTCAGAATCCTTAAAATTCTCTAAAACTTTTTGAGCCGCTTCAATAGCATTTTGTAATCCCTTTTTAGATGCTTCTGGCACTTTTTCTAAATTACCTTGCAAAACTTCAATATGCTTAGATATATTAGAAAAAACATTATTGATTTTTTCTTCAGCTGCATCAATGCCTTTAGTTTTTAATTTTTTGGCTGTTTCTAAAGCACGGCCTAATTGTTTTTCATATTTAACTAAAACTTTTGCTGCAATCTCATTTTTACCCTTATCTAACATTCTCTGATATTCCGCCAATCTTTCTTCCGCTAATTTTTGATATTGTGTGGCTTTTTTCTCTAAATCAAAAGTAAAAAATAATTGAATTTGTTCTTTCCAATTTTCTAAGAAATAAAACACGCTATCCGGCTCTATACCGACTTTAATGGTTGCTTGCGTTGTGGTTTGCGCTAAAACGCTTGCGTCGCCTATTAAAAACGACGCTACGATTAAAAATGAAATTATTTTACGCATACTATATATATCTTTAATTAAACTGTGTTAATTCGACATATATATTATACCTAACAATTTTTTTGAATAAAAGCGATTGTCTTTGACGACTAGCCTCTAAAAAATCATTTATTCCTTCCTACGAGCATTTTTCCTGTCTAATTCCGTCAAATATTGCTTGCGTAATCTCACGCTTTTCGGCGTCACTTCCATATATTCATCTTCATTCATAATTTCCAATCCCCTTTCTAAACTTAATTCCCAGGGCGGAGTTAAATAAATCGCTTCGTCCGAACCAGAAGCACGCATATTACTCAATTGTTTTCCTTTGGTAGGATTCACGTTCATATCAAAACCCTTAGAAACATTTCCAATTACCATACCTTTATAAACTTCTGTGCCCGGTCCAATATAAATTACTCCTCTATCTTGTAAATTCCACAAAGAAAATCCCAAAGCTTTTCCATCTTCCATAGAAACCATAGAACCCACAGTGCGATGATCTATTTCTCCCACGCGCGGACGAAAACCAAGTACTTGGCTACAAAGAATTCCTTCTCCGCTAGTATCAATAATAAACTCTCCGCGATAACCTAAAAACCCGCGAGTCGGAATTTCAAAAATAAGCCTGGTATGATTTTGTTCCGGCTTCATATTAATCATTTTTCCTTTACGACGGGATAATTTTTCAATCACCACGCCAATTGATTCGCTGGGTACATCCACAGTTATTTCTTCAAATGGTTCTAAAGTTTGACCGTCAACTTCTTTAAAAATAACTTGCGGCTGAGAAACTTGCAATTCATATCCTTCGCGTCTCATATTTTCCAATAAAATCGCAATATGTAATTCTCCCCTTCCATAAACTTTAAAATAATCGTTAGCAACAAAATCAATTCTTAATCCCACATTTACTTCCAATTCTTTTTCCAAACGTTCACGAATTTGACGATTAGTCACAAACTTTCCTTCTCTACCGGCAAAAGGAGAATTATTCACCAAAAAATTCAAAGAAATGGTCGGTTCATCAATATTAATGACATGTAAAATTTCCTGATTAACGTCTTCACAAATAGTTTCCCCAATATAAATATCCGGTAAACCCGCTATCATCACAATATCTCCGGCCACGGCTTCTGCTACTTCTTTTCTTTCCAATCCATGAAAAGTAAAAATCTTAGTAATTTTTCCGCTTCTTGTTTCCCCCGATGCTTTTTTAATAAAAACGTTAGCTCCTGTTTTCAAAGTTCCTTCATAAATTCTGCCAATAGCCATTCTACCCAAAAAATTATCATAAGCTAAATTAAACGGCTGAATTCTCAATTGCTTTTGATTCAACTCTTCTGAAGAAGCTAATGGCACTTCTTTAATAATAGTTTCCAGTAATGGAGTCAAATCCTTTGATTCATCTTTTAAATTAAGCTTAGCAATACCCTCTTTAGCAATAGCGAAAAGAGTGGTGAAATCCAATTGTTCATTATTGGCGCCCAAATCCATAAACAAAGACAAAACCTCATCATGAGTCCATTCGGGACGCGCAGCCGGCTTATCAATTTTATTAATCACCACAATCGGCTTTAATCCCAATTCCAGAGATTTTTTCAAAACAAATTTAGTTTGAGGCATCGGTCCTTCTTGTGCATCCACCACTAAAATTACTGAATCGATAGAACGCAAAACTCGCTCCACCTCAGAACCAAAATCAGCATGACCGGGAGTGTCTACAATATTAATTTTTGTAGTCTTTACTTGCCCGTCCGTAACTTTATGCGCAGGAGGGTAAAATACGGAAGTATTTTTGGAATAAATAGTAATACCACGCTCTTTTTCCAAGGCGTTTGAATCCATACTCACCCCCTCTTCTGCCATTCCAGTTTGACGCATTAAAGCATCGGTAAGTTTTGTTTTCCCATGGTCTACGTGCGCAATAATAGCTATGTTTCTTATTTCCATAATAATAGCAATGCTTGCCCCATAGCATACACCGAAGACGGATTACTACTGGGGTTTTTAATCTCCATAAATCTGTAATTAAAAATTGCGCCAAGAGCGCAACCCTCTAATGTTTCTATTATATCATATAAATCTTAAATAAGCAAATATTGCAAAAAAATGAGATATGTATTATATTAAGAAAAGCTAAAAGTTAACAAATTACCCTTGGAGGTAGTCGTGAACCTTTCAAAAATCCATATCAAAAACCATGCCCTACAACGTTTTAAAGAACGCTGGATAAAATTTTATGGAACTCCCCCGCCAGAAAATTGGTATGACACACTAAAAAATTTGTT
>CAZTRS010000035.1:6476-7137 GCA_964616795.1 uncultured Candidatus Saccharibacteria bacterium | reverse complement strand
GCATAATCAAAGGCTTGCACCAAAAAAGATCTCTTTCCCGGAGATTGATCCGGCAAAATATAAGGATTACTTTTAACAATTTTTTCCATGGTCTCCTCAAAAAATCCGCCATCTCCTATCTTAATGCGATAATAATAAACTCCAGAAAGATCATCTTTGGTATTAAGCAAAACTTGAGGTTTCGGATTAAAAGATTCTTTCCCGGTAATAAAATTTATTTTAGGGATAAGCGGCGGTTGAGTATCTATCTGAAAACGAAAATGAGAAATAGCACCCCACCCATTTACATTCTGAAATTGGACATGAAAATACCAAACTCCATCTTTAATGCCATTAATTTCTTTTGTATTAACACTGGAACCATAAATAACGCTAGGTATTGAATAAGGGTATTTATCATAAAGTATTCTCACAGCTGTAATTCCCTCTGGCACTTTCCAATTAAATTTAATATTAGAAAGATTATACCATTTAACTGGATCGGGGTGAGTGACGGAGGTAATGATTGGGGCGTTAGGAAAACTACCAGAAACAAATCCCGTGCTAGTTTGTCCAGCAGAAGCGCCCAAAGAAAAAATAGCTTGTCCTAAACCGGAAATAATATTAGTCCCCAAGCCATCATTAGCCAAAATACAACCAAACACCAAACACACCCAACACA
>CAZTRS010000035.1:1796-6466 GCA_964616795.1 uncultured Candidatus Saccharibacteria bacterium | reverse complement strand
TGTGTTGGGTGTGTTTGGGGTTTGTTGTGCAATCAGGAGAAGTAATGACTATTAGTTTTAGCCAAAATAGAACCGGAAACCAATGAAATATTTTCTATACCAATTCCTTTTGCTCTAAAACTAATAGTCATTACTTCTCCTGATTGCCCCTGAAACCCTGGATTTAATATAATACCTTCAAAATTAATAGATCCCGAAGTATTGGAAAATGATGGTTCTTGTGCCCAAAAATTCACCTTAGAATTAACACGGGAAATGGAAACAACCTCCAATTTATCAGTAGGAAAAGAAATGACTCCGGAAACAGCATTAACAGACTGTTCTAAACTGGAAACATTAATTGCTACAGAAAAATTTTGACCTATTTGATAAGAACCTGATGAGGGAGATAAAACAAAAGAAGCCCCTTGTGCGGCTGAGCTATTGAAAAAACCGACAAAAAAAACGAAAAAGAAAATAAATAAAAAATATTTTAAATAATTTTCTTTTTTTTCAATATTTTTTTCCATAAAATATTACCAAAAATTATCATTATAACTACTAATACTCCCATTATAATCCAAAATGAAGGTTTTTCATACCAAAACCAAGCATTGGTCGGCGGAATAGGAATAATGCGGCTATTGCCTATATTATCCACAGCTTTAATATAAATAAAACTTTTCAGTTTTTGATCTCTTAAAACATAGGGGCTTACCGCGGTTTCCCATGATAAATCTTGATAATTATTTTCTTGTTTGTCAGTACGTTTTTCAACAATTTCATAATGATTAATTCCAGATTGCTTGTCTTCGGCAACAAAAACTGCAAACCACCTGTTTTCAAAAATGTTTGCATCCCGCCCAATACTGGGGGAAAAACTTTCTGGGGGGATTTTATCAGCCATTACCGATTCAGCCGCTACCACATTTAATCCAGAAGATGAAATTGTTAACAATTGTGATTTAAAGGAAATTTCTCCTTCCGTACCTAAACCGTCATTTAAAGAAATTTTCAAATCTTTAAAACTAAAACTAATTGACCCATTATCAATAGCCCGAAAAGTCAAAGACAGAATTAATCCCTTGTCTTCGTTATAACCGCCGGGAATTACCCCACCAAACATTACCTCTCTGTAATCAGAATGAATATTTAAATGCGGGTGATCAAACCACAAATTAACAACAGAATTAACTGTTTTGATTTCCCGCAAATCAATTTTATCTTTAGGAAAAATTATTTTCCCCTCTAAAGCATTAATTTCTTTATTTTGAGTGTCTAAATAAACGTTCACCTGAAAAATTTCATCCAATTTAGGATTAAGTACATCAGAAACAAAAAACATCTCTGAGGCAAAAACAGACGGAGAAAATAGAAAATAAAAAATAGAAAATAGGAGAATTAAAGATATTTTTTTGATTTTGATCATTTTATTCATATTTTTATTTACCGGTCCAATAATAGGCCATGATACTAAAATCCGTTAAAGTCACTTTTCCGTCTCCATTTAAATCAGCACTAGCCGGAGGAGACGGTTTTTTATACCAATAAGCAGCCACGGAAAAATCAACCAATGTAACCTTGCCGTCTTTGTTAATATCAGCCTTAGTTATCTTAGTTTCTTTGGGTTTTAATACTGTTTTACTACCAACAACAAAACTAAGAACCTTACTAAAAGTACTGATTTCTCCCAATAAAGCAGCCTTAGATTTAACCAGATGACTCCCCGCCTCTAAAACAGAAGTATCCAAATTATAAAAATAAGAACCATCACTACCGACATTTATTTTTCTAAATATTTCTTCCTCAGAATTAATAGAAATAGTCACTTCACTTTTAGGTGTACTTTGCCCAAAAATAGCCAAATTATCTCCCCTCTTTACTTCTTGTTTATCAATATCAATGGTAGGAGCAATAAAAATATTGCTTATTTGAGTAATAACTCCGCTAGTAATACTAATAGGAAAAGTAAATAAATTAGAACGCCTTCCTTGACGATCTTCTCCATAAATAGAAAATACATAACTCCCCCCAGAAAGCCCAGAAATAGAAATTTTAAAATTAGCCGCCGGATCAGAAATTGTTTGAGCTACCATTTGTGCATCTTTTAAAAGAAATATCTGACTTCCGGGATAAGCTTTTCCAATAAAAATTACTTGAGTAATAGAAGTGGGTGTATTACCGCCACCTCCCCCACCTCCTCCACCGCCAATAATTTGAACTGGCGTTGCAGTGGGCGTAGCAGTTGAGGTTGGAGTAGCCGTAGCAGTTGGAGTTGGGGTTGGCTCTGGAGTAATCGTTGGTTCTGGGGTGGGATCTGGAGTTACCAACGGATTAAATACTTCAATAATTAAATTTTGAGGGGTGGCAAAAATTTCAGAAATAAAAAATGGGAACAAAAAAACCAATCCCATAAAAAAAGTCGTAGTGATTAAAAATTTAATTGCTTTTTTATTCATTAAATCTCTTATAAAACTCACCGCCCCATCCGCCAGTTGGCGGATGGGGCGGAATATTTTACGGACTAAAGTTAAAAAAATTAAACCTTCACTATCTTAAATCGTTTTTTGAAAAATCTGAATAAAACAACTAATAACAATAAAACTACGATAACAATCAAAAGATCCTGCCAAGGAAAAGCCCAAATCACAAAAGAATCAACCATCAAACTCGGACCTCCGGGAATTTGTGCCATAATCTTCACAGTCAAAGGACCAAAGAAATATCTGTTATCCCAACTAGCCTTAAATGTTCTATCATAACCGGGGAAAACCACCCTCGGCTCCCAAGTCAATTCTTTATTTTGAAATAAACCGGAAATAGTCACAGTCCCTTCTGGACTAAAATGAGTATTGCCTGTATTTTTTACTTTAAAATCAATTTCCAATGGTCCATGACTAATAAATTTTGGTATTATAGCCTGAGAAATTTCTCCGGATTTTTTCAATTCTCCGGAAACCTCTACTAAAACAACGCTTCCCACTCTACCGGAAATACCCAAACCACTACCCTGAGTTTCCGAAGAAGATAACCCTCTAAATAGAATAGCGGCGTAATGTCCACCCGGTTGAGCATTTTCTGGTACAGTAATTTTAAAAGACAATTCACGTCTTTCTTCTGGTTGTAAAGACATTGGTGTTTCATTATAGGTAATCCAAGAAGCTAGGCCATAAGAAATATTTTCACCTAATAATTCAATAGCCCCTTCAGCCCCACCACCCAAATTTTCTTTTTCCGGATTAACATTCAAGGCAAAATTATTAGTATTAATAACCGTTACTCCTCCCTCCCAGGTTTCACCAGGATTCAAATTAAGCCGAATAGAAGTCGGATATAAAGAAAGAGAAACTTGCGCCTTAGTAATAGGCGTTAAAAAAGAAATTCCTAATAAAAATATTACAAAAAATAAAAATACGGAAAATTGTTTTCTCATAAAACAGCAAAGAAACTTTAACCGAATCAATCTCAAAAAGCAAATACTAAAGAGTAACTAGGGCGGTTAAAGTAATGGCACCATCATAAGAACCGGTCTTTTGAGTAGCCGGGGCATCTGCTCTAAATTTGTAAACAACAGTCTGTGAAGAACCCACGTAAGTACCAATAGTAGTCATTTGTTGACTGGTATCAGGAAGACCAGCATATAAAGCATTAGTTGTATCATCAGCCCCCCACCAAGTAGAATTATATAATGCCGGATCTGTACCAGTAGTCATAGCTCTAAAAGACAAAGTAGCTCCTACCGTAGCAGCATTAGCAGAGTTGGGGGTACTATAGGTCCAATCTGTATAATCGGGGAAATTAGTAGCAGCGTCAGTACTTAAATCCAAAGTAGTATCAGCATCATCTCTTTTGATAGAAAGAGTCCATCCACCAGCAGCATTAGTAGTAGCCGTAGCACTAGTAGTGGCAGTCACCGCTGCCCCAGGAGTTAATGTTCCTAAAGCCAAGGTACTGGTAGCTACAGAAAAAGTAAGAGTAGAAGTAACATTTACAGAAAGAGTTTGACCAGCAGTAGCGGCTTCAGATTGTCTTGGGGTTGGTACTTCAAAAACAAGAAATGCCAAACTAGCTATCATGCCGACTGTGCCTAATAATAAAAATGTTAATAAATATTTTTTGTTCATTTTTTACTTATAAATTATGCGACAATAATTTTTTATATTAAAATACTTCCTATTAATTATAACCTGATAATAAAAACAAGCAATGTGGATATGTTTAATTAAGGATTAGCCAGAGCAGTAATAGTAATATTTCCATCATAAGAACCCACGGTTTGAAAAGTTGGAGAATCAGCCCTATATTTTATTACCGTTGCAGTAGTCCCACTATTACAAGCACCCCCAGTATTACAATTCATTATTTGCTGACTAATAGTCGAGAAGCCGGCATACTTAGCATTAGTTGTATCATCAACTCCCCACCAAGTAGAACTATAATTAGAATCAGTGCCTATTTGCATAGCTCTGAAAGAAAAAGTAGAGCCGGGAGTAGTAGTGGCATTACCATTACCAGTGGGATCCCAAGAAGTATAATCAGGGAAATTAATAGTAGCATTAGTAGTTAAATCTAAAGCAGTATCAACATCATCCCTTTTAACAGATAAATAATATCCGCTGACGGCTCCGCTTACGGTTACTGAAGCACTAGTAGTAGCAGAAGTTTGCACTCCCGGTACTAAGATACCCAAA
>CAZTRS010000035.1:0-1696 GCA_964616795.1 uncultured Candidatus Saccharibacteria bacterium | reverse complement strand
GCTTGGCCACTGCCTCGTGACCATCCTTCATTAGATATTTCAAAACGCAAACGCTTAATGGTGTTTTGAGATAAATTACTTAAAATCGCATCTTCATCAGCCGCCCAAGTAGCCACCGTCTCTGAGTTATCATCATTTCTCCAACGATAATGAATCTGTTCATATTGTGGAGTAAAAATATTTGACAACCAATACAAAATTCCCGAATAAACCTTTTTAGTAGTAGAAGCGAAAATACCAGTAGCATTCTGTCCGGCAGCATCTATGTTTTGAAAATTAGTGGAAGTAGAAAATCCCGAAATCCCGTCTAAGGCAGAGCCATGAATTTCAAAATTAGTGGAAGTAGCATAAAAAGAAAATACCCGACTTTCAAAAATAAAACAAAAAGCCGAAAAAACAAAAATAAATATAAATAAAAATCTCACCTTCATTTGCACAATCGTTTAATTATTTTTTATCACTTGCCAAACCTGAGAATTCTGGCCAATATTTTCCCAATATAAAACTTTATCCAAACTTATAAATAAAGCATTTTCTGGCTTAGTGGCTTCCTGCACTCCTCTCCTAACTAAATTAACTGTGGGTTCTTGACCCTCCACTCCGATAGATTGCAAATAGTAAACATCTTCCATTTTTATAAATCCCCCGGCTATACCAATAATTTTACCGTAAAGCGCTTGTTCATTATTAAGATAGACTGCTTGTAATTTATCCGTATAAGGAAGAAATTTTCCTTCTAACCAAACTTTTAAGTGCGGAAAACTAATTACAGCAAAATTGATTACCAAAAAAACAATAACGATTACTAACCAAAAAAATGTGTTTTTATTTGTTTTCATATATATGTAATAAATAAACGACTGATAAAATTAACGCGGATTATACCAACTCCCTTCTTGACCTTGATCGGCTAAAAAATAATAATAATTTCCTGCTAATAAATTTAAAGAGGTCAAATTAATTTCTTGAGAAAATATCTGACCCAAAGAACATTCAAAAGCCCTATTAAATTTAGCACTGGCTGGATGAATTCTATAGTCATCATTTTTACTAAAAATCAAAACTGTAAGATAAGCATTCTGACATTCATCTTGTATTTTCAAGGTTTTAACGGATGACAATTGATCATACACAAAAGAATGGAATTTATTAGGAGCAGGCCAACTCAAATCTAATCCATCACCATCCGAATTATCATTGGCGATACCAAATCCAGGGCTTAAAGGAATCACTTGGAAATTTTCCTTATTATCTTTCTGCCCATTTATTCCTTTCCAATAAAAGAAAATTGCTAAACCGAGGATAATTAAAGAAAAGATTAAAATTTTATAACTTTTTTTTAATATTTTATCCATTATTAATGTTTAACTACTTTCAATTCCACTAAAATATCGGAAACGACATTCCAATAATGCTGTTGTGCAAATTGTCTGGCTTCTTCCGTTTTCTTATCCCAAGGTGGATTGAAAAAAACTGCCATTTTTTCTACTTTAAAATGTGATTTAATCGGGTAATGATCTAATTTATTAATTTGACGCCAATCTTTATCAAAATATTGAAAAGTAGCTTCGGAAACTGCCCGTTTATGAGTGGGATCTTGCCATGCTCTAATAGAAGTATAATAGGGGGAAATAAAGGTAATTTTAGCTCCATCTTCACAAATGCGCCAAATCTCATCCATAAACTTCATTAAATC
>CAZTRS010000034.1:0-7622 GCA_964616795.1 uncultured Candidatus Saccharibacteria bacterium | reverse complement strand
TGTGTTGGGTGTGTTTGGTTTGGTTGTTTGTATTAGCCATAATCATGATTTTTATTTTTAATGGCCAATTAAACAATAGGGAAGTGACTATTATTACCACACCTGAATTAGTTAAATCTGTTTTGAATGTAATAAAAGAGAAGAATTTATTAGATGAATATTTGCCAGAGAATGTAGAAGTTAATTGGATAAATATAGATGGAACTTCGAATATTAGAGACGCCTTATCGACTGGGCAAGCTGACATTGGACCGTTAGGAACCGTTGGTTATATAAATGCTATTGAAAAACAATATCCGCTTTATCTGATATCGAACTCTGATAATGTGGCTTTATATCTTGTTTCAAATAGCGATTCTATAAAAATAGTAGAAAATCTTGCAAAAGTTAGAAAAATAGCAGTTAATTCCCTTGGTTCTAGTGCTCACGTTGCTTTGCAAATTTTTGCAAAAGAAAACTTTGGAGATTATCATTATTTTGATGATAATTTATTATCTCCTGGTCAGGATGTGATTACAAATTCCATATTAACATCAAAAGATATTGATGCTGCCGTTATTAATGTCAATCAATATTTTTTACTAAAAGATAGAGTAACCTTACTTCAAAGAATTGACAAAAATGAACTTCCGCTTTCTAACTACCTAGTTTCAAATATAAATTTTGCTAATAATAATCGAGATATTATTGAAGCATTTTATAGAGCAGAAGAAAAAGCTATCAATTATTTGAATAACAATTCAGATGAGGCAAGCGAATTTTTGGCACCATTATATAATTTATCATCAGAACAGGTGTTGTCTGAATTGGAAAATAATAAAAGACAAATATCTATCATCAATTATGATGTAATTTCACAAACATATATGACTTAAAATTACTTGAAGGCAAGCCAAGGTTATATATTGATTTACCAAAATATAATGAATTACAAAAATAAGACAATCAAGATATTGTTTTTCGTCTCCGTAATTTTAGTTTGGGAAGTGTTGTCCAGAGCCACTATTGTTTATTCGTATATTTTGCCTCCATTTAGTCAAGTATTGAAAAAGATGTTTTATGATTTGTTTGTTGGGGATTTATTTTTTAATGTTAAAACATCTCTCTTTTTTCTTTTTGTTGGATTGTCGATAAGTTTTATCTTAGTTATTTTTAGTTTAATATTTTCATACACATCAAAAATATTCAAAGAAATCTTTTTATCCGTTGCAATGATATTCAATTCAATTCCAACCTTGGCACTATTGCCAATAATTATTATGTGGTTTGGTATTGGCAATTTAGCTTTAATTATATTGATTGTTCAAGGGACTTTTTGGCTTTTAGGACAACAACTTGTTAATGCAATGGACAGTATCCCTCAGGTGTATAAAGATTTTAGCAAGAATATAGAGTTAAGTTCGATTCAGAATTTAATTCATGTGGTATTTGGAAGCTTAATAGTTGATTTTATTTCCAGCCTAAGAATCGCCTACACAAGGGCATGGAGGAGTTTAATTGGAGCAGAAATAATTTTTGGTGTAGTTGGGGTTAGTGGGGGAATAGGATTTTATTTAAATTATAATAGAACTTTTGGTCAAATGGACGGAGTGTTTTCAGGAATCATCATGATTGCAATTATAAGTTTGTTGATAGATAAAATATTGTTTCAGAATTTGGAAAAGATAACAATTAAAAAATGGGGATTAAAAAATGATGTGTGATAAAATTTTAACAATTAAAAATTTAACTAAAAAATTCGTTCAGAATAATGTCACGAAGGTGCTTTTTAGTGATGTTAATTTTGAAATGAAAGAAAAGGAATTTGTATCAATAATTGGTAAATCAGGATGCGGTAAAAGTACGTTTTTGAGAATTTTATGCGGTTTAGATAACGACTATGAGGGAGAAATATATTTTGAAAATGATAAAAAACAAAAACCGGATAGAAATATAATTTTAATGTTTCAAGATTTTAATCAGCTTTTTAATTGGCACACTGCATTAGAAAATATTGTTATTCCTCTTGTGACAAAAAAACTTGTTGGAAGTAAAATAGAAGCAATAGAAATAGCTCAAAAATTTTTGAATGAAGTCGGGTTGTTGGAATATCAAAATTTTTATCCACAAAAACTTTCAGGTGGCATGAGACAAAGAGTGGCATTTGTGCGAGCCATAGCATTAAAACCAAAAATTTTATTATTAGATGAGCCATTTTCATCTTTAGATGATGGAATGCGAGAAGAAATGTGTATTTTGTTAAAAAAAATATGTGAGAAGCATCAGATTACTGTAATTTTTGTAACACACAATATCGGTGAAGCAAAAAAGATGTCAGATAGAATTATGTTGCTAAAAGAGGAGAAATTAATAAATTTATCACATTAAAAGAATCGTTCTAATAATGAGAAAGAATATGAATAATTTCAAAAAACAAAAAATAAATTTGCAATGCCGTGTATTGGTGATACGTAAAATGAAAAACATGATATTTGCTGATGTTGCTAATAAGGGTATTAAAAAACAGATAAAAATAATACCAACTTTGTATTCTAATAATAATTTTATTGCAGGTGATTATATATGTGTGGTAGGGAAATTAGATAAAAATAATAGAGGAGAAGAATTGATTGAAGTAGAAAAAGTAAAAATAATTTCAAAATGGTTGGGTAATGTTCCATATGGTGATGTTAGTAAATTACACGATAGTCCTCTTAAAATTTTTTCATGCTCAACATACGAAGAAATATATAGAGTTAATTCTTTGAGAAAAAGTATACGAATATTTTTTGACAAGCGTGGCTTTATTGAAGTTCAAACCCCTATTGTATTAAATAAGTATAATGGTGGGAAATCTTTTCCTGTTTCTTCACATTATTTGAATAAAAGAATTGGATTTAACAGAACAACTATGGAAGAAAGAATGCAGGGGATTGTTGGGGCTGGATTTGATAAAATATTTCAAATTGGCCAAACATTTAGAAGTGAAAATGAAAGAGTTAATTTGGAGTGTTTTTGTTCTTCAATTACTTTTAATAAAGCAAAGGTAATGATAAAACAAATGATGTCGTTTATTGTAAAAGACTTGTGTAAAACTGGTCTTTCTAAAAATATTAATACTAATTTAATAATAGAAAAGAGGTGGAAAGAAATAGATTTTTTTGATGGTATTGAAAAAGTTCTTGGGATAGATAGAAAATTTTTGTATTTTCCAAATCAAAAGAAAATAAATAAACTTATAAAAATGAAAATAGGTATAGATAAGGATTGTTCTTTTGAAACGTTATCTGATAAATTAGGAATGATTATCGCAAAAAAATATGATTGCCCAATAATGATAAACCATTTTCCTTTTTGGAGTTCTCCGTTATATAGAAAAAAAGACGAATATACACTTGAAAGAACCATGGTTTATTATTCAACGCATACTAAACCGTTTGATATGGGAATGCAGGAAAATAATTTTAAAGTGTTTGAACAGAATTTATTGAGACAAAGAAATAATTTAACAGTAGGGGGTGAATCGGAACTAAAAGATATAATTTCTGCGGGCCTCCCTCAAATGTTCGGATTAGGAATGAATATAGATAGAATATTTAAGATATGGAGATTGGATTATAGTACTAATAATTATAAATAATTTAGGATATGAATAATAAACAACATATAAACGAATATCAAAACAGAATCAATAAAGTTAAAATCATTAAAGAGAATAGCATGCTTCCTTATGCCGAAAAATTTGATCGGACATGTACTCTCGTAGAAGCATTACGATTGGCAGAAGGTCAAAAAATTAAAATAGCCGGTAGAATTGTTTCATTGCGGCAAATGGGTAAAATTGCCTTTGCTCATCTTCAGGATCAGACCGGTAAAATGCAGGTGGTCTTAAAGAGCGAAATGCTTGGTAATGATGAATTTAAGTTATTTTTCAAGATAGCCGATGTTGGTGACTTTATTGGGGCAGAAGGAACCATTTATATTACTCAAAAAAATGAAATTTCTGTTTTAGTAAATCGATATACCTTTCTTTCTAAGGCTTTGCGATCCTTACCCGATAAGTGGAATGGCTTGGAAGATGTGGAGATAAAGTATCGCAAACGCTATTTAGATATGATTTCTAATCAAGAAAGTTTTGATCGCTTCAAATTTCGTAGTGATTTTATTTGGGAATTACGCAAGTTTTATAAAGAAAATGGTTTTGATGAATTGGAAACACCGATTTTGCAAAATTCTGCATCCGGCGCTTTGGCTAGGCCATTCAAGACCCATTATAACGCTTTGGATTTGGATGTCTACTTGCGAATCGCTCCAGAGATTTTTCTGAAAGAAGCTATTATTGGCGGTTTTGAAAAAATTTTTGAAATCGGCCGAGTGTTTAGAAACGAGGGGATGGATTCTAGTCACTTGCAAGAATTTACAATGTTGGAGCACTATTGTGCTTATTGGAATTTTGAAGACAATATGGAATTTACTGAAAAACTACTTACTACCATTACACAAAAAATGTTAGGCACCCTCAAAATCAAGGCTTATAACAAAAACGATGATTTAATAGATGTGAATTTGGCTGGGCCTTGGAAAAAAGTTACTTTTCGAGATTTGATTTTAGGTGATTGCGGTATTGACATTGACCTCTATACCACGGTGGAGGAATTGAGAAAGATTATCAAAAATAAAAATATTGCGATTGATGATATGAATAAATTAGGTAGAGGTAATTTGATTGACTCATTGTATAAAAAAGTTTCTCGCCCAAAATTAGTGAATCCAACCTTTTTGCTCAATCATCCAATCGACCTGTCTCCGTTGGCACGAAAAAATGACGACAACCCCTTGATTGTGGATAGGTTTCAGTTGATTATCAATGGCTGGGAAATAGTCAATGCGTATAGCGAGTTAATTGATCCGCTTGATCAGCGAGAAAGATTTACTAAACAAATGTCTGCCAAAAGGGCTGGTGATGAAGAGGCAATGGAAAAAGATGATGACTTTGTGGAAGCAATGGAATATGGAATGCCTCCAGTTTCTGGCTGGGGAATGGGAGTGGAGAGAATTTTGGCGCTACTCACGCAACAAAAAAATTTAAGGGATGTTGTTTTGTTTCCATTATTGAGGCCACAAAATAATACTCTTAAAAATAAAGACAGAGGGGACAAGTAATATTCATTATTTACCTCATATTTGGGGTAAATGTAGCGATGCATTTACCCCTTTTTTTATTCTAACAAGCATTATATAATATAGTTAATATGATTATTAATAAAAACAAAAAGAAACAGAGAATTGTCTTTTCTATTAATAAATTAGAAGAAGAAAAAAAGATAGTTAATAGTACTAATAAAAAGATAAAATGGTTTAAGAGTAATGGATATGATTTTACTCTACCCAATAGACCATTGATTTCTATTTATAATAATGGAGATTATCAAAAAAAGACGAAAGAAATAAGGAATAAATGGATAAAGCAAGAAAATAAATTCTTCTTCGTTTTAGAATCATTCTTTAATAAAAAGTTTAAAAAGAAAATTATAGTTCATATAAGTAAATATGGGGTTGGCGGTGGTTATAACTTACCTAATCATGTCTATATAAATATAGATCTACCTTATGACCCAATGAAAACTATTAAACACGAAATTATACATATAATAGTTGAAACGTTCATAGAAAAGAATAAAATTAAACATTTAGAAAAAGAAAGAATTGTAGAATCGCTCGGAAAGATTTTAAAAATTTAATGGATGGATTGCTTGTCTTTTCGAGTTATGTTCCACGTTAAATTTGAATATAGTTTAGATAAAGATAAAGAAAATGTTTTAAGGGTGATAAATAACCCCCCAGTTTTTGACCCCGATAATTTGAAAAGACCACTTGGAAAATTACCGGAAGAATTGGTAAATGAAACAAGAAAAGAAGCTGATGTGCTGAAGCAGGGTATTATAGTAGAGAAGTTTTTGAAAGATAATTTTGATAATAAAAAAGATTTAATTGATCAAAGAATTAAACAATTTCAGGAAGTATGGGATAAGATTGATAGTGAATATTTTAAGCGTTTGGAAGATATTTTAAATAAAAAAATACCATCAGATGTAGTTTATATAGGATATTTAACAAGTGCTGGAAGTTGCCCCTTTGACCCTCGTTCACGGACTTTTATGGTTAGAATGGATGATGAAAAGGTGGATGTTGTAGCAGGGCATGAAATTATGCATATTGAATTTATTCGTAATTTTGGTTTTTATTGTCGTGATGTGCTTAAATTAACTCCTAAAGATTTTGGAAGGTTTCAAGAAGCATCAACCTTTTTATTAAATGATGAAATGGGCGATCTTTTTTCAAGGCCTGATTATGGATATAAAGAACATCAAGATTTAAGGGCTAAATTATCCGAAGAATGGGGGAAGCATAAAGATTTTAATAAATTATTAGATTACTATAAGATTTATATTGAAGGCGTAAAACCCGCATAAGCTTTTTCAGTTTGCATAGTTTTGTGTTTTTCAAGTAGCTTTTCTTTGTCCTCAATCTTGCTAATCCTCCCTCTTACATCATGAAATTTAATCTGCCAATCTGGATTATCTTAGTTTTTTACATTTATGGAAAACTCAATTCTAATATCTCGATATGCCTTTCTTGTTTCTGTTTTCAATTCGGTGATTTCTACCGTAAAATTACCTCGTGAATTTTCATGATTAAAAACTATTTTGCTGTTTTTTGTTAGATCGTTCATATGAATTTATTAAAATAAATTAGCCTGCGTGTTTCTATTTTGATAACCTGATTTTATCAATTCTGCAACTTTTTGGCAATCCATTATTTCTTTAGCTCCCATTTTTATCAATTGAATATTACCTTTTGGCTCAAAAGAGAAAAATTTTGGTGATAATGCCAACAAAGGAATCTCAAACTTGAGCGCGGTTTTTCCAGCGTCAAAAGTACCGCTCATTTTTCCATTTTCGTCTTTTTCGGGACCAGATTGGATCACCACCACCGCCTTTGATAAAGCACAAACAAGTTTATTTCTAATCATCGCATTTTGAGCACTCCACGGCTCATTAGGTTTGAATTGCGAAACCAAAAGTAAATCATTTTCCCAATTATATTTTTCTTGAATTTCTTTTTTTGTAGGGGCCTGTTTTATTCCACAACTTAAAACAGCGGTCGTGGTGCCGTCGCACTCCAAAGCGCCCAAATGTGCGTTTGTGTCTACTCCCTTTGCATAACCGGAGACAATATTATAGCCATTTTCGGCCAAGTGTTTGGCTATTTTTTTTGTAGCTTCAAGCCCCGCGTTATCTACATTTCGCGAACCTACTATTGTTACACTATCGGCATTTAATAAAGAAATGTTGCCTTTGCAAAACAATATCGGTGGCGGTGAATTATCAAATTTTTTTATGATTGACTTGGGATAATTATTATCAAAAAGAGTAATTATTTTTACGCCACTTTCCTGCAAATTATTGTATTCTTTTTCTATAAGTTTATCATTGAAATTTGAAAGCAGTTCGTAATTAACTTTTGAAAATCTACCTTTCCCAAATTCAGGAAATAAATCAATGGCATTGGGCCGGCCAAAGCGGCGCAAATTTTAGCCGCTTTTGAATTCGCCAGCAGGGTTTTAGAGGTTGATTCTTCAA
>CAZTRS010000033.1:0-7856 GCA_964616795.1 uncultured Candidatus Saccharibacteria bacterium | reverse complement strand
TTTTGAATTTTTCCGATAATGCGCCGATTAAGTCATCTGCTTCAAATCCGGATTTTTCAAAATGTTGAATACCAAAAGCATCAAAAAGTTTTTTGGCGGCCGCAAATTGTGGGCCTAAGTCTTCCGGGGTTTTAGCGCGTTTTCCTTTATAGGCTTTATATTCTTCATGACGAAAAGTTGGTTCTCCTAAATCAAAACAAGCGGCGATATGAGTGGGATTTAATTCTCGCATCATTTTTAAAATAATATTAGTAGTACCATAAACAGCGCCAATGGGTTCTCCCTTGGGTGTGGTTAAAGGAGGCAAGGCGTGAAAGCAGCGATGAATTAAAGCATTAGCGTCTATGATTACTAGAGTTTTCATAAAAAAGCGATACCAATATACGAATGCATACGAATTATACTAATACGTAATTAGTTCATTCGTATGATTAGTATGAATTAGTATATTAGCATTGGTTGTTAACGACAAGACTCCTTTTGTTTTTTCCGACCACCTTAAAATTAATCCAAATGGCGTTTTTAGGGATAAATTTTTTAATTTTTTCCGGCCATTCAATGAAAATAAGATTTTTTGGGTTTTTGATAATTTCTTTAAAATTTAAAGTTAAAATCTCCTTAGGTTTATCAAAACGATAGCAATCAAAATGATATAAATTAGCAAAAGGCAGTTTTTTGCTTAAGGGAAATTTTTTCATCAGAACAAAGGTAGGGCTAGTAATTTTTTCTTTGATTTTTAAGGCCCTGGCAACGCCCTGGATAAAAGTGGTTTTACCGGCTCCCAAGTTGCCGTGTAAACAAAAGACGGATGGATGGTTTTTTGTTATTATCAGGGTTTTTATTAGTAATTCCGCTATTTTTTGGGTTTGTTGAGGTGAATCAGTTATCATAATCAGTATTTTAGCATACTTTACTTTATAATTAAAATGAATAATATGAAGATAGTTGTTTAAAATATTATAAAATCCACCTTCGTATAAAACTACGGCGAGGCAATGGAGGCAACTATGGATTTATTGCTGATTTTTCTTCTAATAATCCTTTTTATTGGATGGGTAGCAGTTATCCATCTTTTATTTTGTGTGTTGTTTGACGGCCGTCTTATTTGTGATTACAAATGTACCCGTTCAGTAATTATAGTAATGGAGCTAGTAATTGATTTTTTCTTTGCCATCTTTTATTTTGAATTGATATTTCCTATTATCTCTAACCCTATAATTTATTTATTTAAAAATTAAAGGAGGAGAAAATGGGGAAGAAATGTCCTAGTTGTGGCAAAAAAGCGGATTGGCAATATTTTAGATTTGATAAGTACATTCTTTATAAAAAATGTTCTCATTGCCCGTGTCTATTATTAAAAGATATTTCTTGGCGTTTTCTTAATGGAGAGGATTTGAGAATTCTTATGGCCAGATTTACTAAAAAAATAAGAAAAGAACTTTTGGAAAAGAAAAATAAATTTGTCTCCCAGAGAAAAATTAAGAAAGAGACCATGCTCACAATGTGGTAAGAAAATGTGGAAATTTAAAAGCATAAGCAAGGAAATCAGTTCAGGTAGTACTCAGAAATGGTGGGAATGTCGTGGTTGCGGTAATAAAGTTTATTTCGTTTAAAAAATTGAGGAGTTCTAGTTTGCTAGAACTCCTTTTTTATTGATTTTTGGGTTATTATCAGGTTAAATGTAATTATGAATGAGATTTTTGAGATTGAAGGAGGAAAAAAATTAAGTGGTGAAATTGAAGTTCGGGGCACTAAAAATGGAGCCTTGGCAATTTTGCCAGCTTGTTTATTAACCTTAGAGCCTTGTGTGATTAAAAATATTCCGTTAGTGACCGATGTTTTGACGATGATAGAAATTATTAAAAGTTTGGGCGCAGAAGTGGAATGGTTGGATAAAAGAACGGTCAAAATTCAAGCTAAAGATTTAAAAATTGAACCCGATGATAAATTAGCTAAAAAAATCAGAGCTTCTATATTAATAGCCGGACCGATGTTGGTGAGAATGAAAGAAATAGAAATCGCTAAACCGGGTGGTTGTCGTATTGGCGTTAGGGGATTGGACGCGCATTTAGAGGGATTTAGTGATGTGGGAGTAATAACAGAACAAGATGGAGGAGAAAAATATCATTTAAAATTATCACAAAATATTAATAATAATACTACTGTTTTAAAGGAATTCAGCGTGACGGCTACAGAAAATTTAATGATGCTTTTTTCTGGGCAAGAGGGAACTAATGAAATTCATTTAAGTGCTACAGAGCCGCACATCATTGAGTTGGGAGAATTTTTGCAAAAAATGGGAGCAGAAATTAATGGTTTGGGCACCCATACTATTAAAATAAAAGGCAGTAAAAATTTAAGAGGTGGAGAACATTCTATTTGGCCGGATTATATTGAAGCCGGGACTTTTATATCTTTAGCCGCTTCCACTAAAAGTGATTTGACAATTAAAAATACTCCAGTGGAATATATGGAAATAATTTTTCGGAAGTTGAAAGAATTTGGGATTTCATATAAGATAAAAGAAGAGTCCATTTTAATTAATGGAAGTATTTCTCATTTAGTAGGGACAAAAATTCAAACTATGCCCTACCCAGGGTTTCCTACGGATTTACAATCACCTTTTGCGGTGATTGGTACGCAAGCCCAAGGTAATACTTTGGTTTTTGATACGCTTTTTGAAGGAAGATTTAAATATGTTGATGAGTTAAATCAAATGGGGGCGAAAATTATTGCTTGTGACCCGCATCGTGTTTTGATTGCCGGGCCCACTCAACTTTATGGGGCAAAAATTAAAACATATGATTTACGCGCTGGAGCGACAATGATTATTGCGGCTTTAACCGCGGAAGGGAAGAGTCAATTAGCCGGAGCCGGTGAGATTGATAGGGGATATGAAAAAATTGAAGAAAGGCTTCAGAAAATAGGTGCAGAGATTAGAAGAATTACTAGCGAGTAATGCAATACCAATATACTAATGCATACTAATTATACGAATACGTATTAGTATCATTCGTATTAATTCGTATATTGGTATCAAATGAACTATGTTCATCAAAAAAATAGGAATTGATTTAGGCACAACCAATACTTTGGTTTTTATACCCAATAAAGGCGTGGTGATTTTTGAACCCACCATCGTGGCTTATGATTTGAATGATAATAAAGTTTTAGCTGTCGGCAGAGAGGCCAAAGAAATGCTTGGGAGAACTCCTCATGATATTGGCGCTTATCGTCCATTAAAAGATGGAGTCATTGCTGATTATAAAACTACCAGAGCCATGCTTAAATATTTTATTTCTAAAGTATTGGGCAGTTTTAATGTTTTAAAACCAATTGTAATTATTTCCGGTCCGGCCGGGATTACTTCTACAGAACGTCGGGCGGTAATTAATGCCGCTATGGATGCTGGAGCCAGGGAAGTTTATTTGGTGCGTGAGCCGATTTTGGCCGCTTTAGGAGCCGGCATTCCTATTAATTCTGCTTCCGGTCATTTGATTGTTAATATTGGGGGAGGCACTAGTGAAGTAGCGGTAATTTCTTTAGGTGGTATTGTGTCTTGGGCATCTTTAAGGGTAGCGGGAAATAAATTTGACGAAGCGATTATGGAATATATAAAGAAAAAATATAATTTGGCTATTGGTGAACAAACCGCAGAAAAAATAAAAATGGAAATTGGTTCAGCCATACCGCAAAAAAATAAAATAGAAGCAGAGGTGCGAGGTAGAGATTTGGACTCCGGTTTACCGAAATCAATCATTATGAATTCTAATGAAATTGCTGAGGCCATCTCTAATCATTTGGAAGAAATTAGCGAAACCATCCGCGCTGTATTTTTAAATACTCCGCCGGAATTAGCGGCTGATATTATTGAAAAGGGTATTGTCATCTCTGGAGGCGGTGGATTATTAAAAAATATTGATGAGTATATAAGCAAGGTTACGGGCGTTAATGCTTATGTGGCCGAAGACCCTCTTTATTGCGTAGCTAAGGGCACCGGCATTATTTTGGAACACGTAGATATGTATAAACGCGCCATGATGAGCAAGAAGTAAAGGGCTTTGTCTATAAAGCCGAAGGCTGAGTAGATACAAAACCTTTACCCCGCATCTTTTCCAATGATACGTAATATTGTATTAAAGATTGTAAGGCGAAGCCGCCTATCGGCTTAGTCATAAATAAAATAAAGATTATTGTTAGAAAAGGTGCGGGGTGCTCAATTTTACATTTTATTTACCAATAAATAAAATTGGCAATAAACCCAATGGATTTTCCCAAATATTTTGAAAAAATTATTAAAAAAGATTTAATTGATGGCAGTTGGCTTTTTTTAGGAATAGATGAAGAGGCTAAATTTAATTTTGCCTTGGATCTCGCTAAGAAGATGTCTGATATGAGAAATATCTTTATTATTTCTCCGCTTTTTAAGGTTGGTGAAGAAATTTCTTCTCAATTTCAAGTGTGGGACCCGTCTATTGAGAGCGTAAGACAAGCCATTCATTTTTTGTCTTTTACCACTCCCAACAAGAAAGTTCTGATTGTTAATGCAACGGAAAGCTTGCAAGATGTCGCGCAGAATGCTTTTTTGAAAACCGTTGAGGAACCAAATAATAATTCAGTTTTATTATTTTTAGCTAAAAGTGAAAACAGGATTTTACCAACCTTGTGTTCTAGAATGAAAATCGTTAATTTACCGGTTTCTGACAGAAAAAAATATTTTCAGAAAAGGCTTTTTAAGGGTATAGAGGAATATTTAACCAATGTTAAGGCTAACCCCCAATATTTTAAAAAAATAATGACTTTGGATGATGAAGAAAAGAATAGGTTTGTAGAGAACGTGATTATTTTATTACGCGATAAAATGCTTGATTTTGAGGGCGTTTCTGACTTTAAAATTACTGATTTCCAAGGACAATTAAAAGATGGCCAAATCAGAGAATCTTTAAAGATTTTTTCTAGTTTAGAGGCTACTAATGTTAATGAGCGATTGTATTTGGAAAATTTAATTTTTAAAATTACAGCATGATTTATGAGTAAAATCTTTCCCGGTATCATTTTAATAGTGGGAGTGGGCATAATTGTGTATTTTGCGCCATGGCTTTCCGGATTTTTCACCAGCGGCAGTTTGGCCAATTTCGGTCCTGACGCCTCGGTTTTTTATCTTTCTAAAGATGCTGGAGCTAATTTTCAATCGCAAAGTGATGGTTTGATGGTGAATGAGGTTTTTGATGTGGTTTTTTCTCCTAGTCAATCCATGTACTTATCTACCAGTCAGGGAATTTTCCAATTCAATGAGAAAAAACAAGAATGGCAAAGAATAAAAGATGATACCGATATTTTAGATTTTCCTTCTGAAGCGCGTTCATTGATTTGGAATAAAACGGGCGATGCTTTTGTTGTTATTAATAAGAATGACCGGGGAAAGATATATCGTTCCTCTGATAATTTGAAAAATCTAACGGAGATTTATGTGACTAGCCAAACAGATTCAATTATTGAAGATTTAAAAATTAATGCATTGGGAAGAATTTATTTTCTTTCTTCCGAGAGAATTTTTGGTTATTCTGATGATAATGGAAAAACCTTTCGTTTGATGAATCATCTAGATAAAGATTTTGAGAAAATCGCAATGAATCCTAAAAATAACGAGATAATTTATCTTTGGGGCAATAATTCAATTTATAAAAGCGTTGATGGCGGGCGTATCTTTTCTAATTTAGGATTTTCTTTTCTTGGCATCAATGATTTATTTGTGGCTGACAGTGGTATAATTTATGTGGCTACCGATAAGGGGGTTTCCAGGTCTTTTGATGGAGGTTGGAGTTGGACAGTAATGGACTCCCTTTTACCTAAGGATTTGCCAGCCGGGGCTGTTTCATATAATAATGAAAAGGGAATTATTCTGGCGGGATTTGGCGGAAGGTTGTATACTTCAGAAGATGGCGTTGGTTGGTCGGTAAAAACCATTGGAACCAATGTTATTAATATGATAAAAATTAACCCTTTAAATACTGATGAAGTATTGGTGGGGATAAAAAAACAATAGAGAATAAATTCTAAATTATAATAATTCCCGCCACCAATCTTAAGTTATTTGAAGGCGGGGTCCCGCTATGGCGGGACAATAACCAAATATGTTTATTAAAAATTTATTGGTTATTGGAAATTAATTATTGGTTATTTAAATAAATATTATGGAACAATTAATTCAACAATTTAAAAATGAAGTAAATAAAACCCTGGAATTCTTTAAGAATGAATTATCCGGTGTTCGTTCTAATCGTCCGCATCCGGGTTTATTGGAAAATGTTAGGGTAGAATATTATGGTTCTGCTATGCCCTTAAAACAAATGGCTAATATTCAAGTGAGTCTTCCCAATTGTTTAATTGTGCAAGCATGGGATAAGGCTGCTTTGTCGGCCATAGAAAAAGCCATTCAAGTTGCTAATTTGGGTGTTTCTACTGCTAACGAAGGCGTTCATATTAGAGTGGTTTTACCGCCGTTATCAAAAGAACGCAGAGAAGAAATTTCCAATTTGGTTAAGAGAAAAGCCGAAGAGTCTCGCATTAACCTCAGGCATTTGCGTGATGATGTAATGAAAGAGATACAAGTGATGTTTGATGATAAAAAAATAGGGGAAGATGATAAGTTCCGCAGAAAAGAAGAAATACAAGAATTGATTGAAGATTTTAATAAAAAGATTGACGAACAGGTCAAGAAAAAGGAAGAAGAATTGAATCAGTAATTTCAATCCGCCAGTCGGCGGACTAATGTCAAATATCTCCCGTCATTCATTTTAATTATTTGAAAGCGGGACCCCGCCGTGGCGGGAAAATCAATTTCAAATATCCGAATGTCAAAAATTTGTCCGCCAGCTGGCGGATTTGGGCTTAGGGTTTTGTTTGAAATTTGTAATTTGTCCTTAGGATTTTTAAAACAATGTCTTTAATTATTTTTATCATCGTTTTAATTATTGTGCTATCCATGCACGAATTAGGTCATTTTGTTTTGGCTAAAATTTTTGGTGTGCGCGTGGATGAATTTGGCATTGGTTATCCTCCGCGTATTTGGGGTAAGAAAATAAAAGATACCATTTATTCCATTAATTGGCTACCTTTTGGCGCTTTTGTGAAGATTCTTGGAGAAGATGGAGATAATAAAGGAGATGTTCATAGTTTTTCCAGTCAAAAACCATGGAAAAGAATTTCTGTTTTATTTGGTGGCATTATTGTTAATTTAATTTGCGGGATGTTGTTGTTGGGCGTGGGTTATGCCATTGGTTTACCGGTTTTAGTTAATGAAGATGAAATTAATCAGGTAGAAAATGCCGGTTTATCTATTCTGAGTGTTTCCGGAGATTCACCGGCAGAATCAGCCGGGATTAAAGCGGGGGATATTGTTTTGTCAGTGAAAGTTGGAGAAACAGAGATAAAAGATTTAACACCTACCATTTTTTCCGATTTTATTAAAAGTCATCTTGGTGAAGAAATTGTTTTAACAGTTCAGACCACTGATGGGGTAGTAGATAAATCTGCTGTGGCGCGTAAAGACCCGCCTGAGGGACAAGGCGCTTTAGGCGTGTCTATTGGTCAAGTGGGTTTTATACAATATGGTTTTTTCAAAAGTATTTGGTTAGGCATTAAAAATGGATTTCAGGTTTTCATCAACACTTTTGTCGTGGCCTTCTATTTGATTAAAGGACTGTTGGGTATTGGTCCGTCCATTGGTGAATTAGTGGGCCCCATTGGTATTACTGCCTTAGGTAGTCAAACTGTGAAGTTGGGACTTGGTTATTTATTACAATTTTTAGCTGGCATTTCCATTAATTTAGCGGCTGTTAACGTTATTCCTATTC
>CAZTRS010000032.1:0-8151 GCA_964616795.1 uncultured Candidatus Saccharibacteria bacterium | reverse complement strand
GTTTTTCAGGGAAATAAAGGATTATATCTTGATACTCAGAATGGACCATTTGGCAATTCTTCATATTTTAAGTTAGTTGATATTAGCGGCGACGGCATATTCAGTTTTAAATTACAAGCTTATAGTACACAGGGGCCAGGTGGTTCTTGGTCAAACAGAGCTCTTTTAGGATTTTATGGTAAAGATGGTGTTCAAAGTAGTTATTGGCGATTTGGAATGGTGCCGAGTAATTTTGGTGCTGATAAAGGAGAATCTTGTTATCAACAAGTGGCTTTAATTAACGCATATGGCGGATATGTTTGTGTTCCTGGAGCATGGATTGATGCTTGGTATGATTTTCAAATTGAATTTAGTCAAACTAATGGTATTAGAGCCAGAGTAAATGATAATGAATGGTCTCAATGGCAAAAAGGCGACAATTGGGGAGAGTATACCGGAGGAATAGGCAAGATTAGTATTGCTGCGTATGGCGGATCTCATATAGATACTAGATATTGGTTTGATAACTTGTATTTCTCTAATCAATAATAATTAATTGTCCGTATATTTTCGTATATTTTTTGTTTTAAGGACCCTTTCTCAAATTTTTGCTATAGCAAAAATTTGAGAAGGTGGTGAATGTTTTAACTAAACTTCATTTATGAGCAAACAAATAAATATTAAAAAGGGGTGAATGTTTTAACTAAACTTCATTTATGAGCAAACAAATAAATATTAAAAAGGGGTGAATGTTTTAACTAAACTTCATTTATGAGCAAACAAATAAATATTAAAAAGTCTGAAGGATTGAAGAGTGCTTTAAAAATTATAGGGGCTGGATTTTTGATACCAGCTATTTTTCTGTTCCCCGGGTCAGCTATATTGATAAAAGAATTTTTAAAAGATAAGGATATAAATCAGAAGCATCATAATT
Organism: uncultured Candidatus Saccharibacteria bacterium; assembly: GCA_964616795.1. GTDB lineage: Bacteria > Patescibacteriota > Minisyncoccia > UBA6257 > JAAZHW01 > DAONDV01. The sequence goes on along the minus strand of CAZTRS010000032.1, from coordinate 7,238 downwards.
TTAGGAGATTATTAACACGCGCTAAAAATAATAAATTACTTAGAGTTGTTCAAAAAAATGGAGAAGATTTTTTACAGATTACGAAATTGGGGAAAAAAGAATTATTGAGATATAATATTGATGAATTGGAAATAAAAAAGTCAAAAGTTTGGGATGATAAATGGAGAATGGTGATTTTTGACATTCCGGAAAAATTTAAAAATGGCCGTGACGCTCTATCTAAAAAATTAAAAGAAATGGGGTTTTATAGGTTGCAAAAAAGTGTATTCGTTTATCCGTATGAATGTGAGAATGAAATTGATTTTATTAGAGAGTTTTTTGATGTAAAAAAATTCGTGATTTTATTGCGTATATCAACGATGGGAGAATATTATGATTTAATTTTAAAAAAATATTTTAATTTATTGTAGTGATGATATTTTGGAACTTATTCCGTACTATAGTACGGAATAAGTTCTGGGTGTAATAAGTTTTGAGGGCGGGAAGAATACCGTGAATTTGTTTGTTGTTTAATTTTTTGATATCATTAGATTATGTTGGGAAATATAGATTATTCAGTTTTTAAAGCGATAAATGATTGGGCGGGGAAAAGCGAGTGGTTGGATAAACTCGGATTTTTTTTGGCTGATACTTTAGGGTATATTTTGGTATTTATAGCGGTTGTTTGGTTATTGAAAAAATTATTAAGTATTAAAAAAATATATCCAATTGGAATTGATTTTTGGCGCGTAGCGCGAGTGTTATTAGCAACATTAGCATCTTCTTTGATATTAAGTCGTGTGATTATTACGGAAGCGATTAGATATTTTTATTATCGTCCTAGACCATTTATCAGTCATAATATTATGGCGTTAATCAATCATTCTGATAGCGGGTCTTTTCCTTCCGGTCACATGACTTTATTTTTTGCTTTGTCAGCGGTGATTTATTGTTATAATCGTAAATTAGGTTGGTTATTTTTTGTCGGTAGCGCGATTATGGGTGTAGCCAGGATTTTCTGCGGAGTACATTATCCTTTGGATATTATTGGAGGGGCGATGATTGGTGTTGTTTCTACGTGGATGGTTTATAAATTGTTAAATAAACAAATTAGTGGGTTTTAAAAAATCCGGTCGCCTCTGGCGACCGGATTTTTATTAAATGATTTAATTATCGTTTTTGATTTTTATTTTTTTGACTTTAGCTTTATCAACTTTTGGTAATTTAACGGTTAAGATGCCATTTTTTATAGAGGCAACCACACGGTCGCTGTCTACATCTACGGGTAAAATAACAGAACGGCTAAATCTTCCCCAATAACATTCTTGGTAGAAGTAATCTTCTGCTCTGATAGTATTTTCTACATCTCGCTTACCCTTGATGGTGACCATGTCATTGGTGATGGAAATATCAATATCTTCAGGATTTACTCCGGCCACAGCGGATTTAATGATAATATCTTGCGGGGTTTGATAAACATCAATAGTGAGTTGTCCCTCGGATTCCATCCAGTCTTCGTTTTTGTCTTTTGACAAATCAGAGTTGCCAACCTCCAAGTCAATGGATTTGGAAACTTCCGGTTCGGAGCCGTTAGCCCTTAGAAATGATTTGAATTTTGAATTAGCCATAAAATATAAATAATCAAATTAATTGTTGATATGTTAATTATAGAGTTTTATTCCTATTTTTTCAATTGTTGATAACTTTGTAATTCTTTAAAACCACGAGAAATAACAATAGCGCCGAGAATAAGAAAGACAATCAAAGCAGTAGGATAAAAAATTCCTGATTGAGCATTTAAAACAAAGTAATTGTAAAAAGAATGAAGAACGGTGGCCATAATTAAGCCGGTGGAAACGGATAGAATTATGGTTTTAGCGCTTTTTTTGGCTAAACGAGATAATCCCCAAAAATACCCCAAAGAAGCAGAAGACAAAGAATGGAGGAAAACAGTGCCGGCAAAACGAATTAATCCAGTTAAAGCCAAACTCATTAAAACACCCCCAGAGAAATCCATATTTAAAAGTCCGCTCCATGATAATCTCTGCATTTCGCCGAAAATCGTAGAAAAATAAATACGTAAATTTTCAACAGCAGCGAAACCTAAGGCGGCGACGATTAAATAAATCATAGGGTCAGTGGCTTCATCCATAAAATATTTATTTTTTATGGTGCCCAAGCGAGCTGCTAAAAATTTGCAGATTTCTTCCAAAAGGGGATAAAAAAATAGAAAGAGTAAGGCGCCGATTTGACGATTGGCATTGCCTTGTACCCAAGGCTTAAACCAAATGTTTTCCATTTGCGCTCCCAAAAAAGTGGAAAGTCCGCCCAAAAAGAAAACCCAAAGTAAAAATCTTCTTGGTTCCGGTCGAGAGTCTTTTTTTAAATAAAACGAAAGCCAAACTAAACTAGGCACGAAAGCCAGTAAGAAAACAAAGAGTAATTTTAGTAATCCTTCCCAATTCATATATTTATATCCTAGGCCATTCTTCAATCATTAACAAGTTTCTTTTTTCTCCTGGTAATTTTTGATAGATTTCCTCAGTGATAAAAGGCATAAAGGGGTGAAGAAGTTTTAAATTAGTTTCCAATATTTTCAGTAAAACATATTGAGCGGTAGCGCGTTCTTCATTTTGAAGACGAGGTTTTGATTCCTCAATAATTTTATCAGCAAAATTATGCCAGAAATAATGATATAATTTTTCCGCGGCGTGATACAATTTGAAATTTTCCATATCTTTGGTAATGTCAGAAATAAGTTTAGCTAAGGTTTTTAAATTAGCTTTATCTTGCGCGGATAATTTTATTTTATTTTTAGGGTTAAAATCTTGCAAGTTCATTAAAACAAATCTGCTGGCATTCCAAATTTTATTGGCGAAGTTGCGATAGCCTTTAATTTTTTCTTCGGAAATAATCGGGTCATTACCCGGGGCATTGCCAACGATTAAAGACATTCTCAAGGCATCGGTGCCGTATAAATCAATAACGCCTAGGGGGTCAATGGCGTTATTTTTTGATTTGGACATTTTTTGGCGTTCTTTATCGCGAATTAAGCCATGTAAATAAACGTATTGAAAGGGCGCTTTGCCGGTATTATAAACACCAAATATAATCATTCTGGCCACCCAGAAAAACAAAATATCCCAAGCTGTTTCCATAACATCGGTAGGATAAAAATTTTTGAAATTTTTGGAATCAGGATAATCTAAGACGGCAAATGGCCATTGTCCGGAAGAAAACCAAGTGTCAAAAACATCAGTTTCTTTATGTAATTCATTACTTTGGCATTTTGGACATTGTTTTGGTCGTCCCTCTTCTATATAAAGAATAGGGTGTTGGCATTTTTTACAATACCAAATAGGGATGGGAATGCCCCAAACAATTTGTCGGGAAATATTCCAGTCTTTAATATTTTTCATCCAATGATAGAATATTTTTTCAAATTTTTTGGTAACAAATTTAACTTGTCCGGATTTTACTGCTTCTACCGCCAAGTCACGCAAAGATTTTTTCTGGGATTTTGACGGTTCAGTCATTTTCACAAACCATTGGTCTAAAAGCATGGGCTCAATGATGTTGCGACATTTATAGCAAACAGCCACTTGATGTTTGTAATCTTCCACTTTTTCCAGATTTCCGTTGTGATTTAAAATTTCCACTGCCTTGGCGCGGGCTTCTGTTACTTTCATTCCCTCCAAGGGTCCGGCATTTTTGTTAAAGCGTCCGTTTAAATCCAAAGTTTTAATAATTTCTAAACTATGACGTTGGCCGATTTCAAAATCAACAGCATCATGAGCGGGAGTGATTTTTAAAGCGCCGGTGCCAAAATTCATATCCACATCTTTATCAGCAATTATTTCTATGGGTCTTTTGGTAATAGGTTCAAAAACTCTTTTACCCACAAAAGCTTGATAACGTTTTTCTTTGGGATTAACAGCAATGGCAATATCACCGGGGATAGTTTCCGGTCGGGTAGTAGCTACCATGATATATTGATTAGGACTATCAACAAGGAAATATTTAACGTAAAAAAGTTGGTCAATTCTTTCTTCCCAATTGACTTCTAAATCTGATAAAGCAGTTTGATGTTTAACGCACCAATTAACAATACGGTTAGCGCGATAAATTAAACCATCGTCATATAATTTTTTAAAAGTTTGATAAACTACTTTTATAATAGAAGGGTCTAAGGTGAATTTTTCTCTGGACCAATCGCAAGAAGCGCCGAGTTTTCTGGTTTGATTTTCCATATGGGATTTATTAGCTTGAGTGAAATCCCAAATCATTTGATAAAGTTTGGCTCTGCCGTTCGGTTGGTTTAAAATTTCAAATCTGCTGGTGCCTTCTTTTTCCAGTTTTTTTTCAAAAACAGTTTGAGTTTCAAAGCCAGCATGGTCAGCGCCCGGTAGCCATAAAGTTTTGAAACCACACATTCTTTTATATCTAATTAAAATGTCTTGTGTAGTAGTAGTCAATGCGTGACCTAAGTGGAGTTTGCCATTAGCATTGGGCGGAGGCATAATGATGGTGTAGGGTTTTTTGTGACGTTTTGGCAAATTATCAGGGTTAAAATAGCCGGATTCTTCCCAAATCCGGTAAATTTTTTCTTCTGTTTCTTTTGGATTGTATTGTGACGGTAATTCCATAATCGGTAATATTATTGTAGGGGAATTTGTTGATTTTATCAAGGATTTGCGGTAAAATAACGATATGAATAGGAATACGGATAAAGATGTAACCATATTCGCTGAAACAAATTTTCGCAATGAGCGGGTAAAATTCGGCATCAAAATTGATGACCGCCGTAAGCATACTTATGCCATTGGTAAAACCGGTATGGGTAAAACTGTCATGTTGGAAAATATGGCCATTGACGATATTATCAATGGAAGAGGATTGGCTTTTATTGACCCGCACGGAGAGTCGGCTGACAGATTGCTTCATTTTGTCCCCAAAGAAAGAATGAAAGATGTGATTTATTTTCGTCCTTTTGACGCTGAGTTTCCTATTGCTTTTAATCCTTTGGAATCAGTTTCTGAAGAACATCATCATTTAGTAGCCTCCGGTATTTTGGAAATTTTCAAAAAAATCTGGCCCGATGTTTGGAGCGCCAGAATGGAATACATTTTGAATAATTGTTTGATGGCTTTATTAGAGACTCCCGGTTCCACGCTTTTAGAGATTATGAGATTACTCACCGATAAAGATTTCAGGGATAAAATTGTTAATAATCTTAGAGACCCGGTAGTAAAAAACTTTTGGACCAATGAATTTGCCAGATATCATGATAAATTTCAAGTGGAAGCTATTGCGCCTATTCAAAATAAAGTTGGTCAATTTTTGACTAACCCTATTATCAGAAATATTATTGGGCAGAAAAAATCATCTTTTGATTGCAGAGATGTGATGGATGGGGGCAAGATATTAATTGTCAATATTTCCAAGGGTTTGATGGGTGAGGGTAATTCCGCGCTTTTGGGAGCTTTATTGGTGGCAAAACTAAAACAAGCAGCCATGAGTCGCGCCGATATGCCGGCAGAAGACCGCAGAGATTTCTTCTTATATGTAGATGAGTTTCAGAATTTTGCCACTGAATCATTTGCCGATATTTTATCAGAAGCGAGAAAATACAGATTATGTTTAATTATTTCTCATCAATATATTGAACAATTGCCCGATGAAGTAAAGGCTGCTATTTTCGGCAACGTTGGAACATTTATTGTTTTTAGAGTGGGGGCTAATGACGCAGAATGGTTGGAAAAAGAATTTGAGCCGGAATTTTTAGCCAATGATTTAGTTAATCTTGGAAAGTATAATATTTATTTAAAATTAATGATTGATGGCGTAGCTTCGCGGGCTTTTTCCGCCAGTACTTTACCGCCCTATCCTATACCAGAAGGAGATGTGGCTAATGAGATAGTGGAAGAAGGAAGAAAGAAATTTGCTAATCCCAAGGCAGAGGTAGAAAAAATGATTGTGGCAGAATGGATGGAAAATCAGGATGCCGATGCGGGAAAAAGCGAGAAGAGAGAATTTCACGAAAGAGGGAGGAGTGAATCAAGTGGTGGAGCTAGGGGCGGAGGAGAAATGAGATTAAAAGCAAAAGAGAGCAAAAAAATGTATCAAGATTATTGCTGGGTTTGCGGCATGGAAACGGAAATTCCTTTTCAACCAGACGGGAAAAGGCCAGTCTTTTGCAAAAATTGTTATCAGGGCGTACAAGCCGGAGAAATTATTCCTCCAACCAGACCAAAGAAAATAGAAACTTTAATAATGAAGAAGGAATTTTCCAGAAGTGATAACGAAGAAAGAAAAAAGATTAGACCGGAGAAAAAATCATCAGCCAATCTTGATGAGTTGAAAAAATCTTTACAAGAGTCGTTGCAAAGATTACAAGAAAAACCGAAAGAATAATATATTTAAATGACAAATTTCAAATTTCTAATGTCAAACCAATGTTAGATGACTAAATGTCAAAAACCTTCGGATTTTAGATTTAGGATTTGATTGGTTATTGGAAATTAGAATTTAGGATTTTATAAACATATGTTAAATATAAATGATTTAAAACCAGGTGTTGTTTTTATTTTTGAAGGCCAGCCTTACGAGGTGTTGGCGTCTAATCATCTTAAAATGCAAATGCGTAAACCTGTTTTGCAAACCAAGATGAAGAATTTGATTAATGGGAAAGTGTTGGATAGAAATTTTCAGGCAGCCGAGTCGTTTGAAGAAGCGGAAATTGAGCGCGTGAAAGTAGATTATTTATATCATCATCGCGGAGAGTTTTGGTTTTGTGATACCAAAGACCGTTCCAAGAGATTTCAATTGACAGAAGAATTATTGGGAGATAAGCAATATTATTTGAAACCTAATATGACTATTGACGCTTTCCAATTTGACGGGAAAATTATTAATATTTCTTTGCCTATTAAAATGGAATTTAAAGTAATAGAAGCTCCTCCAAATATTAAGGGTAATACCGCTCAAGGAGGAACAAAAATAGCCACTATTGAGTCCGGAGCGCAAGTATCAGTGCCATTATTTGTGGAAACGGGAGATATTGTAAGGGTTAACACGGAGAGTGGAGAATATGTAGAACGTGTGCAAAAAAGTTAGTATTTTATGAATTTTTTAAAATTTCAATTAAAAATTTTAATAATGAACATTTTATATGTTCTTGTTAAATTGTTGGGATTTTTGAGGCGCAAATCAGACTTGGGAAATCCACAAAAGATTTGCGTTCTTTTTTTGCGGAATTT
>CAZTRS010000031.1:7947-8292 GCA_964616795.1 uncultured Candidatus Saccharibacteria bacterium | reverse complement strand
CTAAGAAATCAATTATTGATACCATTAATACTGCGAGGAAGGGATTATGTAATTGCCACCAAATTAATATTGCTATTAAGGCAGCGATAAGAGTAATTGTATCACCTTTTGTAATATTACGTGTTCCGTATTTTAAAGAAAGAAGAAAAATAATAAATATTAAACCTGTCCCGATAAAAAGAGATATAAACCCCCATCCTCCAACACCAAGCCATAATCCTGTTAGGGCAGTGCCTTGAGTAATAGTCCAAATTAACCAAGTGTAAGCATGGGGTTTAGTTTTTTTATGTATTATGTCTAAGAAATATGGGGCAAAGGATATGATGGCTACTAAGCCGGCAAGAA
>CAZTRS010000031.1:0-7937 GCA_964616795.1 uncultured Candidatus Saccharibacteria bacterium | reverse complement strand
TGTGTTGGGTGTGTTTGGGTTGTTTTTTTACATTTTTTCCGGAACTTTTATATTTAGAATAGCTAATCCGTTTTTAATTACTAAGGCCACGGAATCAATAAGTGCGATTCTGGAATTTAATAAATCTTTATTTTCAGTATTGATTACGTTTACTTCGTTGTAAAAATTATTGAATAATTGTGCCAATTCTTCTAAGTAAGTGGCAATTAGGTGAGGGGATTTAAGATCTTCCGTTTTAATGATAATAAATGGGAAGAATGCTAATTTTTCTGCTAATTTAAATTCAATAGGCTTTTCAAAGATTATATTTTTCGGTAAAGAGGGTATCTTTCCGATTTTTTTCAATATGGATTGTATTCTAACATAAGTATATTGAAGATAAATCGAACTTCCACCCTCAAAATTAAACATTTTATCCCAATTAAAGGAGATGTTTCTTTCTCGTGATTGTCGTAAGTCATTATAGATAATAGCTCCAACCCCTAAAATTTCGGATATTTCTTTTATTTCCCTTTCATTTAAATTGGGATTTTTTTGCTTTATAACTTCTTTTGATTGTTTTATTGTTTCATCAAGTAAATCATCCAATTCTATTAACGAACCTTTTCTGGTAGACATTTTCTCCCCGTCATTTAAAACTAAACCAAAATCAATATGTTTTAATATTTTTTTATTAAAACCAAGCTCTCCCGCCAGATTAAATATTTGATGGAAATATAGTTCTTGATCACTACCAACCACATATAAAATTTCGTCAGGATTAAATTTTTTGATTTTTAATTTTAGATTGGCTAAATCACGGGCGGAATATAGAGTAGAACCATCTTGTTTTTGAAGTAATAAGGTTGGTAAATTTCCAGGATTTGCTACAATAGCATTTGTTTCCGGGTCTTTATAGGCTATTTTTTTATTCAAGCATTCTTGGATTATTTCTTTGGACATTTCATTAAAATAACTTTCCCCAAACCATAAATCAAAATCAATTCCTAATCTTTGATAGGTTTTTTTGATACCTTCTATGCTTAAATCTCGAAATTCTTTCCAAAGTTTTAATAATTCAGAGTCTTTTTGTTCTAGTTTTTTGAAAATTTCTCTAGCTTTATCTTCTAATTCTGGATTTTTTTCTGCTTCTTCATGGAATTGGACATAAAGATTTTTTAATTCAGTTAGAGGATTTTCTTTGATCTTTTCTTTATTGCCCCAATTTTGATAAGCATAAATTAGTTTACCAAATTGCGTGCCCCAGTCACCAATGTAATTGTGACTAATAACAGTATAGCCAGTTTTTTCAAGAATATTTTTTAAGGCCTGTCCAATATTAGTTGAGCGCATATGACCAACGCCAATCGGTTTGGCAATATTAGGACTAGAATAATCAATAATTGCTATTTTTTTAGCATTTATATCACTAGAACCGAAATTATCTTTTTGATTATTAATTTCTCGAATGATTTGTGAATAAAAATCCTTTTGTTTCAAGGTAAGATTTATGAATCCATCTATGGCTTCAGCACTTTCGATAATTAAGGAATTGCTATTATTAATGCCTTTAGTCAATTCTTTAGAGAGCTCTATTGTTGTTTTTTTCAATTCTTTTAATCCTTGTGGTAAAATTTTATCTATTTTTTGTGCCAAAGCAAAACCAGATATGGTTAGATCAGCTTTAACAAGGCTGGGTGGTGGTGTCTCAACAATTTTTATTTCAGTAGTTGGAATATTTACATTAAATAATTTTTTTGTGAGGTTGGACGTTGTTTGTCTAATTTGTTCTAGTGGATTGTCTGATAAAGAGAAAAACTCTCTTTTTCTATTGTTTTTTATCTTTTGCTGTGATTTTTTAATAGATAAATCAACTTCTTTTTGATAAGAAGCAAAAACGTCTTTTCCTCCGAATATTTGAAGTAATTTCAGCATACCCAGTAGAGGAATTTCCAATATTTTTGTAAGCAAGGCGTTAATCAATGATTATTATGTAAATCAATGATTGAATTACACCATTAATAGCTACGCCTAAACTGGCAAATATATTTAACGCCTATTTGGAAATTCTCATACTGGGCATACCCAGTAGAGGAATTTCCAATATTTTTGTAAGCAAGGCGTTAATCAATGATTATTATGTAAATCAATGATTGAATTACACCATTAATAGCTACGCCTAAACTGGCAAATATATTTAACGCCTATTTGGAAATTCTCATACTGGGCATACCCAGTAGAGGAATTTCCAAATATTCTTGTAGGCTTTAGAAATATCCTCAATATTAAAAAATATTATAGACTCTACAAAATTAATACCCATTTTAGAGATATTCGAATCACTGGCTAAAGCTAATTGGAAATTCTCATACTGGGCATAATTATATTCATTATATATCAAAAATAGCAGTTAGTAAATCATTCAGAACTGGGTTGACCCCGCACCTTTTGTGGATATGATTTAATACGGAACTGACTATTTTTAATAGTCAGTTAAATCCACTAAAGGTGCGGGGTTGACAAAATGAGACTTGTTTGGTAGATTATGGAAGGATTATTAAAAATTTAACCCTATTATGCATAAACCTGTCTACCGATAGGTAGAGCTTTGTAAGGCGAAGCCAGCCTACGCTAAAGCTATGGCATGGTAAAGGAGGAAAAATGACAAAGAAGGAGTGGATGTCTTTTTTTCTATTTTTGTTTTTATCAGTAGTTTTTGATATTTTGTTTCTTTATTATTGTTACGATCCTTTAAAAGATATCTCTCACTATTTAGCTATTGTATTTTATTTTTTTCTTGCGTTTTTGGTTATTTGGATTTTAGCGATGCTTTTGTTGACTCGTCGCGGTAAAATCAGCGGGTTATTTGGAAAAGATATGAAACAGACGTTGATTGACCATGGGAATATTACGAGGTAGGAGAGAATATGAAACTTTTGAAGGCATTCTTTTCTTCAAGGAGAATGAGGGTAATGCAGAAAAAAGCTGACATGATTCGTAAAAAAATCGCAAAAAACTTAAATGCTGTTCAAAAAAGACGAGAATTAACTCAAAATTATGAATGGTATAATTTATTGTAAGACGAAATAATTATTTAAAAGACCTTGCTGGGTAGCAAGGTCTTTATTTTTTTATCGTTTGTTTAATTTAATATTGATTTTATCAAGGATTTTTTGTAATTGATTAAGAAGGTCTAAATAGATATTGGATAATTCTCGGTAAGTTTCATGTGTTTCCCCATATTCTTCTTTAATTATCTGTAATGCTTCAAATATTTTATCAGTTCCGACACTTAATAAATGTCCGATATTCTTTTTTTCTTTCTTTTTATCGTTGATTTCATTTTCATAATCCCTTTGAATAATATCAATAATATCTGGGAATATTCCACGGATATTATTTTCTCCTCGATAAATTAGGGAATCTCCTATCATAAGCATTGAATGTCCATCGTGTACATGCATTAGTCCAAAGTCAATTGGAGTTTTTATCGTTTTTATTATATTAGTTAAATCTTTCAGTAATTTTTCTCCACCATCATATTTACCGCTAAAGAATCTAATGTAAAGCTTATGTTCTTCTATCATTTTTCCTCCCCATTTGGTTTTTTAAGAGCTATGTGTATTATATTTATTCCGGGTAAAAAGGCAATAGACAACTCTTGACTTAGTTTCATTTTTGTTTAAAATGGATATTAGCACTCTGAGGGGTAGAGTGCTAATTATTAAGATAACAATATAAGTCGTTTTTAAGTATATTTTAAGATGTTAAAACCATTATTAAATCACGTTGTAGTTGAGCCCATAGAAGAAACTATGGCTACCAAATCCGGTATTCTTTTGCCGGAAACAATTGAAAAAGACCGCACTTTAAAGGGCAAGATTGTTTCTGTTGGTGCCGGTCGTATTAATGAAAAAGGAGAAAGGGTCCCAATGGATGTAAAAATGGGGGACATTATTTTATATGAATATAGCACTAGTGAAGTTAAAGTTGATGAAAAAAAATACGCAGTCGTAAAAGAAGAAAATATTATTGCCATTATTGAATAATGGCAAGTGATACCAATATGCTAATGCATACTAATTATACTAATGAAATCGTATTCGTATCATTCGTACAATTCGTATATTAGTATTATTAATTAGATAAAAATGGCAAAACAAATATTATTTAAATCAGAAGCGAGAAAAGCGTTAAAAGCCGGTATTGATAAATTAGCTGATACTGTGAAAACTACTCTTGGGCCAAAAGGCAGAGCGGTTGTTTTGGATAAAGGATATGGCGCTCCCATCGTGACTTTGGATGGCGTAACTATCGCTAAGGATATTGAATTAGCCGATAGAATTGAAAATATGGGCGCGGAATTAGTAAAGGAAGTGGCTTCTAAAACCAATGATGTAGCCGGTGATGGTACTACTACTGCTACTTTATTGGCGCAAAATATGATTGCGGAAAGTTTTAAATACGTAGAAGCCGGTAATGACCCGATAGAAATTAAAAAAGGAATGGAAATGGCTTATTTAGCTTTAAATGATGCTTTAAAGAAGATTTCTCAATCTATTACTACTAAAGAAAAAATTAGCCAAGTAGCTACTATTTCTTCTCGTGATGCGGAAGTGGGCGTGATGATTGCTGAGGTAATTGAAAAAGCCGGTAAAGATGGAGTGATAACAGTTGAAGATTCTCAAACTTTGGGTTTATCCAGTGAAGTAGTAGAGGGCTTACAATTTGATAGAGGATATGTTTCCGCTTACATGGTTTCTAATCCGGAAAAAATGCAAGCTGTGATAGAAGACCCCTATGTTTTAGTGACTGATAAAAAGATTTCTGCTGTGGCTGATATTTTGCCTTTATTGGAAAAAATCATTCAAACTGGTAAAAAAGATTTATTGATTATTGCCGATGATTTTGAAGGCGAGGCTTTAGCTACTATTGTAGTAAACAAATTACGGGGTATTTTTAATGCCGTGGCTGTCAAAGCACCGGGTTTTGGAGATAAAAGAAAGGATTTATTGCAAGATATTGCAGTGATTTGTGGAGCCACAGTTATTTCTGAAGAAACCGGAAATAAATTAGATACCGCTGAACTTTCTATGCTTGGCTCTGCTCGTAGAGTTATTTGTGATAAAGATAAAACTACCATTGTGGATGGTAAGGGTGATAAACAAGCTATTGAAAAAAGAGTAAAACAAATTAAAGTTTTATTGGAAAAATCCGATTCATCTTTTGATAAAGAAAAATTTCAAGAAAGATTGGCTAAATTATCCGGAGGTGTGGCTGTTATTAAAGTAGGAGCTGCAACTGAAACAGAACAAAAAGAAAAGAAATATAGAATTGAAGATGCAGTGAATGCTACTAAAGCGGCTATTGAAGAAGGTATTGTGCCTGGTGGTGGCGTGGCTTTAGTCAGAGCTTCTCAAGAAGTAAGAAAAACTTTAAAAGATAATGACTTGGGTGGAAAATTGATTTTAAAAGCAGTAGAAAGCCCATTAAAACAAATTGCTGTAAATGCCGGTAAAAATGGTGAGGTAGTTTTGGCGGAAGTATTAAAAAAAGAAGGAGCTTTTGGTTATAACGCTGGAGAAGACAGATATGAAGATATGGTGGAAGCCGGAATTATTGACCCAACTAAAGTAGTAAGAACTGCTTTGCGAAACGCTGTTTCTACTGCTACCATGTTTTTGATTACAGAATCAGTAGTAGCGGATATACCGGAAGAAAAGAAAGACGAACATAATCATAATCACGGAAGTTTTTAGTCCCGCATCTTGTATGAATTTAATCATCCGCCTCGGGCGGGTGATTTTTTAGTGACTTCTTGATGAGGCCGCTTTTCTTTTTCATGTATTTTTACTAAGATGAAATTATGTTAATTGCGGTTTTGGATAATATCAGAAGTTTATATAATGTCGGTTCTATTTTTAGAACAGCCGATGCTTTTAATATTGATAAAATATATTTAGCTGGATATACTCCGGCTCCAATAAAAGATAGGCAGAAAAAAGAAATTCATAAAACTGCCTTAGGTGCCGAAGAATTTATAGAATGGGAAAAATTCGGTAAAACTTGGAAATTATTGGAAAATTTGAAAAAACAAGGATTTTATATTATTGGTCTGGAAACTGATAAAAAGGCGACAGATATTTATAAATTTAATTTGTCAGCCGGGAAATACAAAACGGCTTTAGTATTGGGCAATGAAGTAAAAGGATTATCAAAAGAAGTTTTAAAGCGTTGTGATAAAATTGTTAAAATTCCGATGTTGGGCAAGAAGGAATCCCTTAATGTATCAGTAGCGTTTGGAATATGTATATACTGCATCTGTCAAAAAATTAATAAAACGAGGCAGTTTATTTAGATAGTGTAATAAAATTCTCTCCATCTAATCAATTAATCTATGAAGAAAGAAGAGGGAGATTTTGTTTTATAAATTTTCCTCTTCATTATTATATACTATAGTATATAATAATGAAGAGGAGGCAAGTCAATCTTTATGAATACTTCCGTAATTAATTGGTTGGCTACTGATTGCGGTGATTTTTTATTTTATGGTATAATATATTAGTCGTCTCCGCCATTCGTCGACCGGCGAAGGCGGATTAAACTTTCCTCGCCATAGCGGGGTCCCGCCTGCAAATAATTATTAAAAAAGTGGCGGGATAATAACAACATTCAAAATTATGAAAATTGCAATCAATGGTTTAGGAAGAATTGGTCGGGCTTTTTTGAAATTAGCTATAGAAAAGCCGGAAATTGAAGTAGTGGCTGTTAATGATTTGGGCGATTTGGAAAATCTGGCTTATTTATTGAAATATGATTCAGTTTATGGAAAATATCATCGTCAAGTTTCAATAGAAGCCGGTTTTTTGGTGATTGAAAGAAACTCCGACGCTTCGGTCGGAGCAAGGAAAATTAAGTTTTTACAGGAAAAAGACCCAACAAAATTACCCTGGAAAGATTTGGGGATTGATGTGGTGGTAGAATCTACGGGAGTTTTTGAAACATTTGAAAAGGCGCAAGCGCATGTTATGGCCGGCGCTAAAAGGGTGGTGATTACCGCACCGTCTAAAGACGACGATTTAAGTTTAAAACTTGGCGCTACTATATTGTCGGGTCTTAATGAAGAAAGTTTTCCTAAAGTAAAAATTACTTCTAATGGTTCTTGTACTACTAATGCTGTTGCTCCGGCTATGGCAATTTTATCGGAAAGCTTAGGAATAAAAAAAGCGATTTTAAATACTACTCATGCTTATACTGCTTCACAGAAAATTGTTGATGGTCCGGATGCGAAAGACTGGAGAAGAGGACGAGCGGGCGCGATTAATTTAGTGCCTTCTACTACCGGCGCAGCTGTGACGGTTGGCAAAGTAATCCAAAGTTTGAACGGTATTTTTGATGGAATTTCCGTGAGAACCCCAGTGGCTATAGTTTCTTTAGCCGATGTTACTTTTATTTCTACCAAACCCACTAGCGTGGAAGAGGTTAATAAAATATTAAAAAATGCCGCTACTAATTCACGTTGGCAAGGAATATTTAAAACAGTGGAAGAGCCGTTAGTTTCTACTGATTTATTGGGCGACCTTTATCCGAGTATTGCCGATTTGTCTTATACAAAGGTGGTGGATGGGGATTTGGTAAAAATTCTTGTTTGGTATGATAATGAACTCGGTTATGCTAATAGTTTAATTGACCACGTTATTAAAGCGGGGAAATTTCTTTAGAAATACAAAGCAAAAAGTATCAGTCAATAACATTCCGACATTCTTGAGAATGTCGGAATGTTATGAGCAACGGCTCAAGCGATAATACGGAGTGAGCCGTTTAAAATATAGATAAATCAACACCATTTATTCTTAACGGCTCATCCTCTGCCAGTTAGCGAATTAGACGGTTGAGCCGTTCAGTTTTCACTCTTTTTTATCACTTCATTATTTTATACTATAGTATAAAATAATGAA
>CAZTRS010000030.1:0-8655 GCA_964616795.1 uncultured Candidatus Saccharibacteria bacterium | reverse complement strand
TTGGATGAACCGGCTGGGATTGTGAACAATCCAGCGGCATCAGAAAAAGTAACCATATTATCAGAAGTGATAGAAATCATTTCTGCTAATTTGGTATTACCGTCATACAAGTACACATTGTTAATGTCAGAATTGGTAGAAATACCGCTTCTTAACAATTTAATACCAGTGACTTTCGCGGCAGCAGTGCCAGCAGTAAAGACCAATTTGGTAAACGGAGCCAAAGCTTGGGCGCCATCTGCTGTATCGGTAATTACTGAAGCAGCGGCTGGAGTGTCAGAGGACAACATTACGGAAACACCACCTCCAACTGGAGTTGGGGTAATAGTTCCGGTCGGAGTTGCAGTTCCGGTTACGCAATAAATGGAATTTAATTGAGTTCTAGTTCTAGGGCCAACTAAACCGTAGCCAGTGGTTTCAGGAGTACCGCTTGAAACGATACCATATTTTGTCTGAAATCTTTCTACGGCAGCTTTAGATAATTGACCGAAATAACCAGTTACCAATCCTTCCGGATATATTGCAGTATCACCCTTCAAAGCGTTTTGAAGAGCGGTGACTTCTGCATCAGTTACACCAAGCTTTAAAGTCTTGGTAAAGCAAGCAGAAGTTGTGCCTGTGGTTGTGCCACTTAATTGAGCCTGTAAGGCTGCGATTTGCTGAAGCAAGGCAGTAATCTGCGCTTGTAAATCTTCAGTAGTCGCGGCGCTTATTGGAAAAGCCCAAACCAAAGTAGTCAAAGCCAAGGCGATTGCGACGAATTTATTTTTCATAATTAAATTAAAAGGACCTTCTAATTCTCAATGTTGAGGAATTTAAAAAATTTCTCAAATTGATTTAAGTATATCGACCACGATAATTCTCAGATTCTAATCGACCATTTTGATTCCGTTACTTTCACGGAAAATTGGTTCGCCTTATTAATCAACGGACATGCCCGTTTAAAAACAGACAGACCATTTTTCATGAGTAAAACCAACGGAATTAGAACGAATCATGTGGTTATCACATCTCGCTATCCGCAATCCAATTTACCCCGTTGAATACACAAAGTGTTATTCATCTGGGGAGAAGGATTGAAGTGCGAGTTTTGAGAAATGACAACGTCATGCAATACTAATATACGAATACATACGAATTATACTAATACATAAATAATTTATTTGTATTATTAGTATCAATTAGTATAATCGCAGCGAGGGAGTAAAGTAAGAATATCAATTATTACTTTACGACCGAGCAAGATTATATAGCGAAGCGTATATATTGGCATCGGGCTTTTGTTTCAGTAAACAAAAGACAACGCCATGCTGATTTTGCGTTTTATTTTTAAAATTTTAAGTTATTTCAAGGTTATAATCAAATTGAATAAAGTGTGGATAAACATCGGTTTTTTCTATCTCTCCGCTATCTTCCTCTATATAAAATAACGACTAAAAGGCAAAAAAGTTACGTAGAAAGGACAAAACACCGAACAAATAGTACAAAACACGAGGTAATAAACACAAAACACGAAACTTTGTACTAATTACTTTGTACTTTGTGCTAACTCTTGCCCCTTAACGTCAAAATACTCGCTCCAAGCATTCTTCCAAGCTCTTCTACTCTTAATAACAACTCATCAACCTCATTTTTATTGACTTTTCTAGAATCTCTTAGTAAGCACAGCCAAAATTTGGTTTCATTACTAGACTTTAGAGCATATGAGAAAAAATTAGCAAAATCCTTTTTTGTTGCGCCTCCGTGTGCCTCCGTAATATTGGCTCCAATACTCGTTGCACTCCTTACCAACTGCTTACTTATTTCTCTAGTAGACACATCTTTCTTCTCTATTATATCAATAAACCTGATTATGTCAAGCGCAAATGCATAAGATTTACTTTTTAGATTATTCTCTTTTTCCATATATTTGGTATTTTTTACCTACTTTGTACTAATTGTTTTGTACTTTGTATTTTTTACTTCGTACTTTGTATTAACTATTTTATACTTTGTGCTATTTAGTATATCTTCCATGTCGCGGTACTCATAATAATAGCCAGTAAAACAGCCATTAAAGCCAATTCCGGCAAAAAAATCCTCCAACTAAAGAGCTTTTTATGGAATAAAAGCGCCACTTCCCTAGCAAGAAAGAATCCCACTAGCCAAATACCGGCCAAACTCATAAAATTAATAGGTAAAAAATTCAAAATCCAGGCTAATTCCACCAAAACCATAGAAGCTAAAATACTAAAAACAACGGGCTTAGATGCAAAGTCGGTGGGAGAATTAATTTCCGATATTTTTATTTCATTGGCTTGATTTATTTTCTGCTCATTATCAATCATTAACGGTTTTTCAAAAATAGAAAAGATTTTTCTGTCACCCTCCATTAAAATAATAATCCCCAGAAATAAAAATGCTTCTTTTAAGAAAAAATTCTCAAATAAATTAGCATGAAAAAAAATAAACGCCAATAATCCGGAAGTAATCAAGGGAATAATATGAAAGGCATAAGATTGGCGATTTTTTTGAGAGTAAACCTTCAAAAAAATCGCAAAAATAGCAGTCAAGACAATTAAATGAATTTGATTTATCGGAAAACTAAAATCAATCACCTGATATAAATAAAAATTCAAAAATAAAAATAAAACCGGAACAATCAATATTCTAAAATATCGGTATTCTTCTTTAGCTTTTGATTTCAAAACAAAATAAGAAAAAATTGCTAAAATTAATAGCCACAACCAAGAAGCATCAAAGAATAAATATATCTCGCTTAAAATAAAGAAAATCGCAGGAATAATAAACATCTATTTTATTTTATATCGTTAAATTACAAGTTTTAATGCCAAATACCAAATTACAAATGTCAAACAAATTCGCCATTCGCCATCCGTCAACCGACGGAGGCGAAGGCGAACTAATGATTAAATGTTCAAACGGTTTGAAATTTGGATTTAAAGAATTGATTTGACATTGAAAATTGGAAATTTGAAATTATTACTTACTTTCTCGCTTTAATTTTCATCGTGGTATCAAACACTATCTCTTCTTTTTTGGCTTTAATAATGAGTTTTTCTCCTTGTTTAATTTCTCCGGAAACAATTTTCTGCGCCAAGGGGTCTAAAATTGACCTTTGAATCAAACGTTTCAATTCCCGCGCTCCATATTCCGAACTATAACCATTCTGAACTAAATATTCTTTGGCTGATTTATCCAATTCAATATGAATATTCTTTCCGGCTAATCTCTTCCGCACCAAATCTATCTGTAAATCAGCAATGGCGGCGATATTTTCTTTAGTCAAAGAATCAAAAATAATAATTTCATCAATACGATTCAAAAATTCCGGCTTAAAATTATCCTTCAAGGAATTTCTTATTTTCTTTTTCACTTCTTCAGCGTTAATTTTAATTTTTTCCTCTCCTTCATAAATTTGAAATCCCAATTCCGACATTTCTTTCACAAAATGACTGCCGGCATTAGAAGTCATAATCACAATAGTATTTTTGAAATTAACTTTTCTGCCTTTGGCATCGGTTAAATGACCGTTGTCCAAAATCTGAAGCAGAATATTAAATACTTCCGGATGAGCTTTTTCCACTTCGTCAAACAAAACCAAACTGTATGGACGATGACGCACCATTTCCGTTAATTGTCCGCCTTCTTCAAAACCAACATAACCCGGAGGTGAGCCCACCATTCTGGAAACAGCATGACGTTCCATATATTCCGACATATCTACCCGAATCATGGCTTTTTCATCATTAAACATAAACTCAGCCAAAGCCTTGGCTAATTCTGTTTTACCTACGCCAGTGGGCCCCAAAAACATAAAGGAGCCAATTGGCCTATTCTCCTCAGCAATGCCTGCCCTAGCGCGTCTAATAGCGTTAGAAACAGCCTTAATAGCCGGTTCCTGACCAATGACTCTGGAACTCAAAATGTCTTCCATTTTAACTAATTTCTTGATTTCACTTTCCAGCATTTTAGTTACCGGGATACCAGTCCAACGGGAAACTACCCGAGCGATATTTTCCTCAGTCACTTCCTCTCGCTTCTTTTTTTCTGTTCCCAAACGACCGGATTTTTTCTCCGCTTGTTCTAAATTTTTTTGCGCTTCGGGAATTTCCCCATAAATAATCTTAGCGGCTTTTTCCAAATTACCCTGATATTCCGCCATCTCTGCTTCTTGTTTTAATTGCTCAATTTTTTTTCTCAAATCATTGACGCCGGTAGATTCTTTTTTGGCTTTTTGCCATTCTTTCAAAGATTTTTCGTAATCAGTTTTTATTTTTTTCAATTCTTGTTCCAATTTTTTCAATCTGGTCTTATTACCGTTCTCTTCTTCTTTCTTCAGAGCTTCTTTTTCAATTTCCAAATTAATCATTTTTCTTTTGGCTTCTTCAATAGCCGGCGGCAAACTATCCAAATCCAAACGCAAGGCTGAAGCGGCTTCATCAATCAAATCCACAGCTTTATCCGGCAAAAATCTGTCGGCAATATAACGGGCAGAAAGATTAACCGCCGCCACAATCGCCGCATCATTAATTCTGATGCCATGATGCATTTCATATCTTTCTTTTAATCCCCGCAAAATAGCGATGCTATCCTCCAAAGACGGCTCTTCCACTAAAACCGGTTGGAACCTTCTTTCCAGAGCAGCATCCTTTTCAATATAGCGTTGAAATTCTTTTAAAGTCGTGGCTCCGATAGCATGCAATTCTCCTCGCGCTAATGGCGGTTTTAAAACATTGGAAGCATCAATCGCCCCCTCGGCCGCGCCGGCTCCCACAATAGTATGGATTTCATCAATAAACAAAATATATTTACCTTGCGCGTTTTGAATCTCTTTGATAAAAGCTTTTAATCTGTCCTCAAATTCTCCGCGGAACTTAGTGCCAGCCACCATCCCCGCTAAATCCAAAGAAATAATTTCTTTTCCTTTCAAGCTTTCTGGAATATCTCCGGAAATAATTTTTTGCGCCAATCCTTCTACGATGGCAGTCTTACCCACGCCCGGTTCACCGATTAAAATCGGATTATTCTTGGTGCGACGAGAGATAATCTGAATAATACGATGTAATTCATCCTCACGACCAATCACCGGGTCTAATTTTTTCTCCCGCGCGCGTTGAGTGAGATTAATGGAATATTTTTCTAAAACTTGAAATTTATTTTCCGGCATTTCATCTGTGACTCTTTGAGAGCCGCGAAATTCTTTTAAAATTTTCAAAACCGGCTCTCTTTTAATATTAAACTTTTCAAAAACTAATTTTAAATCAGCGGCAGTTTCCAAAACAGCCAAAAATAAATGTTCGCAGGAAATAAATTCATCTTTAAAATTACCAGCTTCTTTGGCGGCTCTGTCCAAAATCTTTACCAAATCGGGAGAAAGATATAATTGACCCAAATTAGCATTCATTACAAATAATTTCGGCAAATGATTAATTTCCATTTCCAAAAAAGAAAGAAAACCGGAAACATTGACACCAATTCTGTTTAAAATATTAGCCACTACGCCGCCTTCTTGAGCGGACAACGCAAAAAGCAGATGAACTGGTTTGAGTTCCCCTTGATTTCTGGAAGCTGCCAAATCTTGCGCATTTTGTAAAGCCTCTTGAGCCTTAATTGTGAAACGATTGAACATATTTTAAAAAGCCAAATTCAACATTTAGCATTGTCATTTTACACTTTTAAATCAAAATTTTCAACTTTTAAAATCCGCTTGGTCTTTCTTCAAAAATCACCTCCAGTGTTATTTCCTGACCGTCGCGCAGAATTTTCAAACTGGCTCTTTCTCCCACTTGATAATTACCGATAAAATAAGACAAAGTATTTTCTTGAGTGATTTTTTGTCCGGCAATTTCCAAAATAATATCCCCCTCTTTAATGCCGGCTTTTTCCGCTGGAGAATCTTTCAAAACCGCTGAGTCGCCGGAATCATCTTTTTTCACCCAAGCGCCATAATCAACAGATAATTTATTATCTGTTTTTATTTTTTCATTAATCAAAACATATCTCACGCCTAAATAAGGAGAAATTATCTTTCCATTCTTCTGGTAAGATTCAATAGAATTTTTAGCGCGATTAATCGGGATGGTAAAACTGACATTCTGCGCCCCAATAACCGTAGCGGTATTGATACCAATCACTTCTCCGTTTAGATTCAGCAAAGGTCCGCCGGAATTACCCAAATTAATAGCTGCGTCAGTTTGAATGACATTATCTATTCTTTCTGATATTGCGCCACCACCACTAGCCATGATATTACGACTTAATCCGGAAACTACGCCAAGAGAAACCGTATTTCTAAATTCTCCCAAAGAATTTCCAATAGCAATGACGGTTTGTCCAATTTCTATTTTATTAGAATCAGCTAAAGTTAATGTCGGAAGTTTACTGGCTTCAATTTTTATCAAAGCCAAATCATTATATGGGTCGCGCGCCAAAACCTTGGCATCATATTTTTGACCATCATTAATTAAAACCGTATAACTCGCTTCTGTATCAGAAACCACATGCTTATTAGTGAGGATTAAACCATCGGCGGAAATAATAAATCCGCTACCGCCACCTACTTCTTTTTTCTCGGTGCCTTTTTCTCTGTATTGCGGAATTTGAAAACCAAAATCAAATAAATCTTGGAGTTGCGATGGTAAATCTCCAAAAGGATTGGAATAATATTGCTCCAAAACCGGCACATCTTTGGTAATAACAATGCTCACCACCGCAGGAGACGCTTTTTTAACAGCTTCAATGACCATTCTATCGTGCGCATCAAAAATATTTTGTTCAGAATCAGAAGTTTTAATTCCCAATTTGCCCAATCCTTCTCCTATGTTTTCCAAAGCGAAATCGGGACTGAAAGCGTATCTGGATAATTTATAAAAAACCAAAAATCCGGAAAATCCTCCGGCCATCGCGCCTAAAATTAAAGCACCGGCAATAACTAAAGAAATTATTTTTTTATTCATGTTGTTTGCGACAAGCAATACTAATATACTAATGCATACTAATTATATACGCTTTTCTATATAATCTTGCTCGGTCGTAAAGTAATAATTGATATTCTTACTTTACTCCCTCGCTGCGATTATACTAATATTCGTATCATTCGTATAAATTTGTATATTGGTATTATAATGTCCGCGACAATAACATTTTAAACTATGTTAACGACTTTTTCAAACAAAAAACGCCCTTTTTAATTAGTTTGCAAACCAACAAAAATGACGTTTTTATTTTATCGCGGAGTATACGGCAACAAAGCCATAAAACGAGCGCGCTTCACTGCCAAAGATAATCTTCTCTGATGCTTCGGGCAAATACCCGCTTTCTTAGAAGAAAGTATTTTAGCTTGCGGCGTTAAAAACCGCTTGAGCAATTCAGCGTCTTTATAATCAATCACTCTTGTATTTTGACTACAAAAAAAACATTGTTTTCCTATAAGCATAATTTTATTAAATCCTAATTCCTAATTTCCAATGACCAATCAATTTATTAAATCTTAAACCCAAATTTTTTTGAATTTTGCCCGCCAGCTGGCGGATTCATTGGGTATTGGTTATTGGTTATTGGTTTATTGGTTATTTTAAAACGGTAGGTCTTCGGGATTAATTTCTTCTTCGCTATCAATAATTGGCACATCTGGAGGCAATGATGCATCCGGCGCTTCGGCTTGATGAGGGGCATCGGCTCCTTCTCCGCCTTGTCCAAATCCACCCTTCGGTCCCATTTGGAAACTCTCGGCAATAATTTCTGTTCTATTTCTTTTCTGGCCGCTTTGGTCTTGCCAAGTGCGAGTTTTAATTCTACCTTCCACAAAAATTAATTTTCCCTTGGAAAGATAACGTCCGGCAATTTCTGCTAATTTTCCCCAAGCCACCACATTATGAAATTCCGCATCAGTTTGTTTTTGGCGATTTTTATCAAACCAAACACGATTGGTAGCTACGCCAAATTGCGCCACGCTTTGCCCCGTGGGAGTAGTGCGTAATTCCGGGTCGCGGGTTAAATTACCCAAGATAAAAACTTTATTGAAATTCATTTTGCTTACTGCAACCAATGCTAATATACGAATTGATACGAATGATACAAATACGTATTCGTATAATTAGTATGTATTAGTATATTGGTATTGCTTGTCTACGACAATTCTTTTATTTCATCCAATTTGTGGTCCAACTCTTCCAAGTCTACTTCAGTAGAAACTTCTTCTACTTTTTCGGCAACAGGAGTTGTTTTCACTCTTTCTTTGGATGGTCTCGGCTCTTTTGATTTCTTCTTACTTATTTTATCAGGATTAGCGGAAATAATCAAACATAAATATCTCAGAATATCTGCTTCATATTTGAATTTTTCCCTCACTTCTTCCAATTTTTCAGGTTCTAATTCTACATGAAAATAATTGAAATAAGCTTCATTTTGTTTATTAATCGGGTAAGATAAAATTTTTCTTTCCGGCGCTGATTTTTCTTTAATTTTTCCTTCGGAAGATTCAAAAATCTTCTCAATCTTTTCCAATAAAGACAAAGCGCCGGCTTCCGGTAAAAGCCCGCTTAAAAGAAAACCAAATTCATAAACTCTTACATCTTTTTCCATACCCAGTAGAGAAATTTCAAATTATCTTATAAGATTTTATTTTTGAAACTCCGTAATTATTTTTATTAA
>CAZTRS010000029.1:0-9293 GCA_964616795.1 uncultured Candidatus Saccharibacteria bacterium | reverse complement strand
GGAAGAGTAAATTTTGTTTTGAGTAAATGGGATTAGTTAAAAAATAAACTCCATTGCTTTTAGTATAGAAGTTTATTTTTTTTAATAATTGCGTTATAATGTTTTATATGAATTTACAAAAACTGGAGTCTCAATTAATTAAAGCTTTTATCTGGGTTGCCGGCCTATCTTTGTTTATGCCACTGGTGCTTTTTAAGAACGTGCTTCGCCCGTATATCACTAGTAAGATGTTCTTTTTTGAGGCTTTGGTTTTAGTATTGGTAGGCATTTGGATATTATTGCTTTTTATTAATCCTCAAAAATATAAACCGCGGAAAAATATTCTTTTAATTGCCTTAATCATTTTTTTGGGAGCTATACTTTTGAGTGTTATTTTTAGTGAGAATGTTTTTCGCAGCTTTTGGGGTAATGCGGAAAGAATGGAAGGCTTCATTGGTCTTATTTTTTTTGGACTTTTCTCTGTTTCTATTTTCTCCGTTTTGCGCGATAAATCGGAAATTATCAAAAAATTAATTTTAACCTCCATTATTATTAGTGTGGTTTGCGCTGTTTATCCGGTTTTGCAAAAAGCCGGTCTTTTATTTGCCCCTCCAGGGGAACTATATGACCGCCCGGGCGGTTCTTTCGGTAATCCTACATTTTTATCCGGTTATTTGTTAGCTCATTTATTCTTGGCTCTTTGGTATTTTTTTCAAAATCTTTCTAAAAATAAAAAACTTTTTACACCACTCAATATTTCTTTAACTACTATTTTTATCGTTGATTTTATCGTCTTTATTTGGACGCAAACTCGCGGTTCTTGGTTGGGATTTTTCTTAGGCTTGGTAGTTTTTGCCGGTTTGGCCATCATTTTTTTGCCTAAGAAAATAAAAATTTGGTCAGTGGCATTTTTAATTTTAATAGCCATTAGTGGTAGTTTATTCTTTGCTTTTAGAACACAAATTAGAGAAACTACTATTGCTAAAAAAATACCCATCATTGACCGTTTGGCCTCTATTTCTTTTGAGGATTCCAGTTCCCGCGCTCGTTGGCTCTCTTGGCAATGGAGTTTGGAATGGTTTCAAAATAAGCCGATTTTTGGAGTCGGTCAGGATATGTTTTATTCGGTTTTTGACAATAATTATTCTGCTAATAATAATGATTTGATGTCTGAGCGTTTTGATAGGGCCCATAATAAATTTGTAGATTTATTGGTAATGAATGGAGCAGTGGGATTTGTGGCGTATATGTTTTTATTGGGAGTTTTATTTTGGGAAATTTTGAAGAAGATAAAGAAATCAGGAGATGTGTTTTCCAAAATTGCTTGGATGTCTTTTATTTCCTTGCTGGTTTCTTATATGGTTCATAACTTTTTTGTATTTGATACGCCGGCTAATTCTTTAATTTTTTATTTTTTAATTGGTTGTCTTTTAGTTTTGTTATATCAACCAAAAGAAGTAAATGAAGTGAGGGGGGTAAAGAGGAATATTATTCCCGAGAAGATTTATGGTATGGCGGTAATTTTAGTGGTTACTTTGGGGAGCATTTTTTACTTCGCTATTTATAAGCCGTATCAAGTTGCTGACTTAGTGGCTAAAGCAGCTAATGCCAGTACTACTAATTTAGAACAAGCTTTTGGTTATTATCGGCAGGCTTTAGATAAAAATACTTTTATTTATAATGAGGTGATTAATTTATGGTCTGATAATTTTATTAAAACAATTATTTATTATAGAGTTAATCAAAAACCGATTCCCGCTACTACCTTGAAAGAATTAAGTGATAATTTATTGGTGGCTTTAGACGAAGTAGCAAAAAGAGAAAATACTATTGATTTGTATGTTTATCGCACCGCTATTTATACTCAACTCACTTGGTTTACTAATTTACCGGAAGCAGATTTCATTGATTATACCGTTAAATCTAAAGAATGGTATGAAAAATTAGCTCAAAGATGGCCATTACGTACGGATTTTCTTATTACCAGAGTAGAAGACCAAATTTATAAAGAAAAATATGAAGAAGCTGAAAGATGGTTAGATTTAATTTTGGAAAGAACTCCTAATTATAGCCGAGCTGTTTGGTTGAGGGGCGTTCTGGATTTAATTTACAGCGATAATGTAGAAGAAGCGTTTCAATATATCAGCAATGCTATTGATTTGGGTCATCGTTGGGAAATCAACAACCAATCCGATATTCTTTTTGCTCTAGCTCCGAAAATCAAAAATAATAATCTGCCTTTGTTTATTAAGTTTTTGGAAAATCGTTTGGAAGATTATACTTCTGATTTGGATTTAGTGAATATGCAAACTGAAACTGACTTATTATTACGCGTGGAAAGAATAAAAATGACGGTTAATTTATTGGTAGAATTAAAATTGCGTTCAACTGATGTTGATTATAATAAAATAGCGGAATATTTATCTGTAGCCGTGAAATATGACCAGCAAAATCCCGCTTATTGGTCTCGTTTAGCCGCTGCTTATGGTAAGTTACACAACAAAGATGGCGCTGTTCAAGCCGCGCAAATGGCAGTTGATTTAGACCCCGGTACTTATGCTACCGATGCTGCAGCTTTTATTTATTACGTTCAAAATGAGCAGTGGGATAAATTGCCGTAAGTTGGAAGGTAGAGGGTAGAATGTAGTGAGTAGAAAGTAGAATATTGAAGAATATCCCCCGTTCGCTAAAAGCGAACGGGGGATATGTTTTTTTATTTATTTTTGTGGTATAATTTAAAATAAGGCACAAAAATGGGAAAAATTTTTAAATCAAAAACAACTTATTTAATTATATTTTTATTATTTTCTGTTTATTTTTTAGGACCGGAAAAAGTTCTAAGTTTTGTTTTTGGTAGTGAATCTAATGTAGCGCAATGGATTAGAGAAAATACTATTATTAGACTGCGCATTGAAACCGATGATGTCAGAATGGGTGCATCTAATACTTTATTTGTTGATACGAGTGAAAATAAATTAGGCGTGGGTACTGATGCTCCAAGCTCTACTCTTTCAGTAATAGGAAACTCTTTTGTTGCCGGAGTTTCTACCACAACTACACAATATATTAATAGTTTAACTACAAACTATTTACCTTATGCTTCAACGAGTGGCTTGCTTTCTAATTCAGGGCTTTATTGGGACAATTCAAATACGAGATTGGGAATTGGCACTACTAATACACAGCAAACATTAAATGTAAATGGAAGTATTTATTTTCCTTCATCGGATTATAAAATTACTTGGATTTCGGGACAAATTGGAGATTGGTATTTGAAAGCAAATGAATGGAAAGTAAATACTAGTATAGCATTAAAAGCTACTCATGGTTCCCAAGGAGCTATAACATTTCATACTGGTGGTAGTGCCACTGAAAGAATGAGAATAACTGCTGGAGATTTAGGTGGGTATGTAGGCATTGGAACAACTACTCCCGCTTATACTTTAGATGTTGTAGGAACAATTAACTCTTCATCTACTACAACCACTAAAGCAATGGGAGTGGGATTATCTCAGACGGGAACAACACCGAAACAACCACTTGATGTTTCAGGGAATATTAACATTACCCAAGTCGTTCAACCAGCTAATACTTTCACGCTCACAGGGACTACTGGCGGAGCTTTAGATGATGGTGCGGTTTATAAATATTCTATTGCTTTTGTTACTGCTGTAGGAGATACAAGTTGTTCGGGAGATACTGGTGGTGGAACTTCTGGTAAAGAGGTTACTTTAGCAGCGGGACAAAATGCCGTTTTAATTGAAAACATACCCGTATCAGTAGACCCCAGAGTGACGGGTAGAAGAATTTATCGCTCAGATGGTGGCGGAAGTGTTGCTACTGGTGGTTCAATTTTAATAAATAATAATACTGCCACTTCTTATACGGATTTAATTGCTGATGGAAGTTTGTCTACTGCCTATGGGACAATGTATCGTAAGGATAATCTTACAACGAGAGGAATTTATGTAAATAATGTTTTAATGGCTGCATTGAATACTTGGAATAGTGGTTTAGGATATGATATTTTAACACATCTTACTACTGGAAGAGAAAATTTTGCTTTAGGAAAATATTGTCTACACGGTGTTACTTCTGGCAATGATAATGTGGGGATAGGAGTTAATGCTTATTCAGAAATAACAACAGGAAATTCTAATATAGGAATTGGTTATTCTGCAGGATATTTAAATACTGCTGGTAATAATAATGTAAGCATAGGAGATGGTGCTGGTAGAATGGTTTCTACTGGCAATATGAGTGGTAATGTTGCTGTTGGTTCCAGTGCATTAAGAGAACATATTGGAGGTAATGATTATAATACTGGTATTGGTTATGAAGCAGGTTTATCATTTAGAGGTTCTAAAAATTTATTTTTAGGATTTAGGGCTGGTAGATTAGCAGTGGCAACATCAGTGGGTAACTATAATATTTTAATTGGTTCTGAAGTTGGAGATAATGCTGCTGCGGGTGCTGATGGGAATATTCTTATTGGGAAACAATTAGATTTACCAGTAGCTAATGGAGATAATCAACTTTCAATAGGAAACTTAATTTTTGGGACAGGGCTTGATGGAACGGGGACTACTGTATCAAGCGGGAATATAGGTATTGGAACTACGACCCCAACTGCTATTTTACACTTAAAAGCTGGCACAGTCACGGCGCCGTTGAAATTTACTAGTGGCACATTATTAAACACTCCAGAAGATGGGGCGGTGGAATATGATGGTGCTAATTTTTATCTTACTACTGGCGCTACTAGAAAAACTATCACTACTTCTACTGGTGGTTCTGCTAATAAAGCATCTTGTTGGAAGGCTGACGGAACCTTGGGTTATTGCTCTGATGCGGTCGGAGTTGATGGCTCTTGCACTTGTAATTAATATTCGCCGTTAAATAATTTTTTTGAGAGTATAAAAATGAATAATAAACATTTTCCCATTTTAATAATTTTTATCTTTATTCTCTCTTTATTTTTAGGAATTAAGGGTGTTTTTGCTATCCCTTCTATTTATCAAAGATGTGAACCTAATACTTCCTGTGTGATAGGAGAATATATTTTTGCTGATGATGGTTATACGCCCATTACTACTGATAGTTATTGTCAGATTACTATCACTAATCCCAGTGAAAGCGTGATTATTAGTGGGCAAGCTATGACTGATGCTAATGATGGCTGGCACTATTGGTCTACTACTACTTTGGCTACACCAGAGGGATTATACAGAACCAAGATGTGTTGTGATGTGGGTGGGACTAGCCAGCGTTGTATGGATAAGACTTTTGTTTTAGGCACTTCTTTTGAGGGGCAGAAAACTGTTTTAGATTCTACTAAATTAAATACTGATTTAATTAGGCAAGCCACTTTTGATTTCTCCGGTTTAGCTGATGCCGGCTCTGCTACCACTACTCTGGTTGATTTAGAGTTAGCAGAATATCCTGATGACCATTGGAATAATTATGAAGTAGTATTTTTAACCGGTGATAATGCCGGCACTAAAGAAGTGGTTTGTGATTTTGTTAGAACAACTTATACCATTACTCTTTGTGATGCTACTACTTATACAATAGATTCTGGCGATAAATATATAATTTCTCATGAAAGAAAATTAGTTCATGCGATTTGGAATTGGACAGAAAGAACTATCACTTCTTTGGGTTCTTTAGCGGCTGATGTTTGGAGTGATGTTTCTGCTCCGATTAGAAAATTAACTTCCCGACAAATTGGTTCAGAAACAGAATATATCGCTGGTGTTACTGCTACTACCACTGTGAGTCAGGTGGCTTCGCAAACACAAGCAGAAAATATTTTAACCAGAATTGGAGAAAGTTCGGATGCTACTTCTTCTGCGACAGTTTTTGGAAAAATAAAAGAAATTAGAGGAGCGCAAACTTCTGATTGGAATGTTTATCTCTCTGATTTTAATCAAGTTTTAACCGGTAATGTTTATCGAGCAAAATTATTTGTGATGAATTATGAATCAATTTTAACTGATACTTTTGCTACTCCTACAATTGTTGTTTATGATGCTTCCAGAAATATTGTAGTGGAAAATGTTTCTATGACGAAAGTGGCTACGGGTATTTATGAATATATTTATACTGTGTCTGGTTCCGCTACTCAAGGAGTTTGGGAAACAGAAGCTTCGGCTACGGTGGAATCTGGAAAAATTATTAAAGCCAATGATTATTGGGAAGTAGAGGGTTCTCCAGCCCAAGTTTTAATTAATAGTATTTCTGATAATTCTATTCCTTCTGTTGTGGCTAATGTCACTATTAGCAATGAAGGTTTGAGTGGATATGAATATCAATATGAATGGTGTGTTGTTTCTAACCAATCTAATGCTTGTGGTGGTGGCGATGATGTGGCTTATTCTTCGGCAGCTAAATATATTAATGCTGGCACGGATTGGAATACTACTTTAAATGCTACTGTTTCAGCTGTCGGTAGTTATTGGTTTAAAGTGCTTGTTTATTATGGCACTGAAACATCTGGCGCTTCTTTAGCTTTTAATGCTGTGGTGGCGGCTACACCCACTCCAACGCCGGAAGTTGTATTTAGTGGTGGCGGAGGCAGTGATTTACCCACACCCACTCCCATTCCAACAGTTATAGATAAAATTACGGGAGCATTTTGTACTATTTTTCCGTGCGATACCATAAATAATATTTTAAGTAGATTGTTTGGATTAGAAACTAAAGCTTCTAGTTTGGAATTAAGATTTTCTCAATTAGAAAATAGAATCATTCAATTATTAAGCGTTGCTCCGGCTTCCATTCAAACCCAACCGCAGGCAAAAGTAATTATCAGAAAACCCATAGAATCAGTGCCTAAGTCCAGGGCAAAAATAAGATTAGAATAATTAAAATAAATATGAGAATACAAAAACCATTCAAATATATCGAAGAAAAAAGGCCGGGATTATTACGAAGGATATTAAGAGGCATTACTTTTGAATATGCTTCTCTTTCTATTCTGGAAATTTTAATTATTTTAGCCATAGTGGGAGGCGGAATTTATTATATAAGAAATATTTTTCAAAAATCTTATGAAAATAATGTTTCCGGAAAAATTACTTCTTTAGAGAATTGTCAGCAGGAATTACGTCAGAATTCTGAGAAATATTCTTATGATAAAGTAAAAATAGCTAACACTACTAATATTTTATTGGCATTGCAGGATTATAATTATGATAAAGGAGACCTTCCTAAAAGTCTTGAACTTTTGAGAGAAAAAGGATATTTAGACGGTAATATTAATGACCCGGAATATAATCAACCTTATCATTATGAAAGGATTTCCGCTGAAGAATATATTTTGTGTATTTATTTGTCTACTGGTACTTGGGGTACTAATACCGAACAATGCCCATCTTTAGAAGAATTTATGGGTATTACCACGCCCTCACCGAGTTCAACTATTTCTCCCATGTCTACTAGTAGTCCTAAAATTATTGTTATTAAAGAAAGTGAAACAGGATGGGTAAGGATAAGAAAAGTCCCTACTTTAGACGGAGTAGTTTTAACTAAGGCTTATCCTGGTGATGAATTTAATTTTTTGGAAGAAGTTGGAAAATGGGTGAAGATAGAATTAAAAGAAAATATTACAATTGATGGAGAGGTGTTTGATTTTGGTTGGATAGCTAAAGAATATACTCAGGAAAAATAATTTTTTATAAGGAAGCCCTGCTTTTACTAAATAGTAAAAGCAGGGCATTTGCATTATTTGACTTAACGCTTTTTATAAATTATTTTTTATTTTTTGTGATTTTATCCCGCTATATTATTACGAACTATAGTTTATAATAATATAGCGGGGGGAAGGGTGGTAGACAATAAATATCACATAATAAAGAAAATATAATCGTAATATTTCAGAGATTTATATTTTTGTACGTTTTCCTGCTATCGCTTTAAAACGTACAAAGATGATTTGACATTAAGATTATTATGTATTAAGATATTTTCGGTTATTTAAATTACTTATAGCTCGCCTATGTATGAAATTATAGCGAAGCAAAGCCTATCTGTCGCATGAAGCTACAGGGGGCAAAGGAGGTAGATAGTGAAAAAAATCAGTAGTTTCATTATCGTTGTGGTGGTATTTTTAGTTCTTTGCGCTGGAACAGTTTTGGGAGCAGAAAAGAAATTTTTTGTGAGTGGTTATATGGAAGTTGGTTTACACTGGCCCCATAATGAGATTGAGATGAATTTGCGTCGACCGGATTTGCCGGAAACTAATGGTTTTGGTGATAATTTTGGGCGCTATGCTATTCGTGGCGAAATATTTGCCGGATATCATTTTGGCGGCAGAATTATCAAGTCTATTTTTGTGGTGGTTAAGCCATATTTCGTCTTTGGTAGGACAATCCCGCAGATGGAATATACATGGTCAGCCAGGCCCATCGGATATGCCAAGCATTACGGCGTTGGAATGGATTTGTTCAGCGGGTGGAAAGTTTATGTGGAAACTCATCGCTGGGAACTTCGTGACCAATTGGCTGTTACCGGTGACGGACCATATGGCCTTAACTCGGGTGTTTATATTCGCAAGGATTTTAATATTAAATTTTAATTTGTTTTAAAAAGAGGGGTACAAACCCCTCTTTTATTTTATTGACAAAATATTTAAAATAAGTATGATGAAATTAGCATAAAAATTCATTTTTAATGGAGGGGAAAAATACACAATAACAAAGAAAAAACCGTCCGGCACGCATTTCGAAGAACCGCAACAAGGAGGAAATCATGGGTTACAACAAAAAAGATGCTGCAAAAGATACTAACTCTTCTACTAAAAAAGTGAGTGAGGCTTGGCATCAAGCAAGAAATGATGTTGCTTCATTGGGAGATTTGGAAGAAAGAAATGATAATAAGACTAATGATTCAGAAAACGGACCGATTATTCGTGATATTTTTAAATCAATTTTTGGTAAAAGTGAAGATTAGAATTTAAATAGCAACCATAACAAATGGTTGCTATTTTCTTTTTATATCTTTTATGGAATTTATTCTTTGAGCAATATACCAAGTGAAATATACGGAAAATTTTATACGTTTCCTCATATTCTCTTTATTGGTTAGGAATTTTTTAATAGCAATTGGTACATCGCTTAATATCTCTATCATTAATTTTCTCTGAATGATTTTTGTTAGTTTAAAATGATTAAGAGCTTTTATGATTAATGGCTCTAAATACTTTTTAGTTTCAAAAAAATCAAAAGTATCATTTTGAATCAATTTATATTCTTGTTGGGGTGTTTTTTGTTGGAATTCCATAAATATATTTTATCACGATTTTTTAAGAAATA
>CAZTRS010000028.1:0-9388 GCA_964616795.1 uncultured Candidatus Saccharibacteria bacterium | reverse complement strand
TTAGTAGAATCGGAGATATTGAAGTTTTTACTACTCGCCCTGATACTTTATTCGGTGCCACTTATTTAGTGCTCTCGCCAGAACATCCCCTAATTAACCAATGGAAAGCTAATATTAATAATTATTCCGAAGTGGAAAGATATGTTGATAATACTTTTCAAAAATCTGACGAAGAGCGCACTGACCCCCAAAAATCTAAAACTGGAGTAGAACTACGCGGTATCAAAGCCATTAATCCGGCTAATAATCGTCCTATTCCTATTTGGATTTCTGATTATGTCTTAATGGGTTATGGCACTGGAGCCATTATGGCCGTGCCAGCTCATGACACCCGAGATTTTGAATTCGCTAAAAAATTTAATTTAGATATTATCCAAGTAATAAAACCAGAGAGGGAATTTATTGATGATAATGAAGTTTATATTGGCAATGGAATATTAATCAATTCCGGAACTTTTAGTGGATTAAACAACGAGGTAGCCAAAGAAAAAATTTGCCTTTATACTTCCAGCAAAAAAACCATTGCTTATCATTTGCGCGACTGGGTATTTTCTAGACAACGTTATTGGGGAGAACCCATTCCTATTATTAAATGTGAAAAATGCGGAAATGTTCCTTTGAATGAAAAGGATTTGCCGTTAAAATTACCAAAAGTAAAATCTTATCAACCCTCAGGCACGGGTGAATCTCCCTTAGCCAATATTGAAAAATGGGTTAATGTCAGATGTCCGAAATGCATGGGTCCGGCTAAACGCGAAACCAATACCATGCCCCAATGGGCTGGCTCTTGTTGGTATTATTTAAGATATCTTGACCCAAAAAATAAAAAAACCTTTGTTGATGCTAAAAAAGAAAAATATTGGATACCTGTTGATTTATATATCGGCGGCTCAGAACATGCTGTGCTTCATTTACTCTATGCCAGATTTTGGCACAAATTTTTGTATGACCATAAATTTCTTTCGTCAAAAGAACCGTTTAAAAAATTAGTAAATCAAGGAATTATTTTAGGAGCCAATAGAGAAAAAATGTCTAAATCTCGTGGTAATGTGGTGAGCCCAGATGAAATCATTAAAGAATACGGGGCTGATACTTTAAGAATGTATGAAATGTTTATGGGACCATTAGAAGCTATGAAGCCATGGGATACAGCTGGTATTAGTGGAGTGCATAGATTTTTAAACCGCGTTTGGAATTTAATTTCGGAACAAGTTAAATTAAATAATTGGAAAAAGATTAAAAACTCTCCGGAAATTAATAAAGCCCTGCATCAGGCCATAAAACGCTCTACTAAAGACATGGAATCTCTCTCTTTTAACACTGCTATCAGCGGAATGATGGAATGCCTAAATGTTTTCACAGAAAAAAATAATGTAAACAAAGAACAATTGGAAGATTTTCTGAAAATCTTAGCTCCTTTTGCTCCGCATATTACTGAAGAGTTATGGCAAATGTTGGGACACAAAAAATCTATTCATTTGGAAAAATGGCCTAAATATAATGAAAAATTTTTAGTGGAAAAAAACTTTGATTTAATTATTCAAATTAACGGAAAAGTGCGCGATAAAATTAAAATGCCTATAGATATCAGCCAAGAAAATGCAGAAAAACTGGCAATGAAACAAGAAAGAATCAAACAATTACTAAACGGACAAACTCCCAAAAAAGTAATTTTCGTAAAAAATAGACTGATGAATATAGTGATTTAAAAGAAAAAGCGGTCGCTTCAAGCGACCGCTTTTTTAATTTTCATTATTGCCATTCTTCTACGAATATCTTATGTTCCAGTTCTTCACGACCCATACCATCCTTATATACCGCCCGAAATCTTGCAGCATATCCCTCATTTATCCATGAATTCTAGGTTGCTTCTTCTCCAATATCTCTTCCTGCTTCCTTTGACATTAAAAACTTAAGAGTAAATACCAATCGTATTTGCTCCGCGGCATCATCACTAAAACCAACGTGCTTCATAATTTCTTTGAGAAAACACTATTTATTAGGGTCACAAGGGCAATCTTTTATAATATCCAAAAACGTTACGTTATTCATTTTCAACCTCCTTTTTCAAATTATGCAGCAAATCTAATTATCTTAAATTGGTTGAAAATGATCTAAAAATTTCTTCTCCCTCAAATAATCATCAATTTCTTTATGAACTTCGATTATCATTTGGTCCACGTGACTTTCCACCACTTTTTTTATGCTTTCTGGCACATCCTTAGCACTAAGATAAACAACGACATCTATCAAATCAGCTATTACTGCACGTGAAGCTTTCATTTGTTGATCATTCTTAATCATTTCCAACCTCCATATTTAGTTATTTAAATTCCAATATTATACTAATGAAACGTTCCCTTACTGTCAAGCCCGCACCTTTTGTAAATATGCCATGTAAAAAATCACCCGCCCAAGGTAGATGATTAAATTTATAAAAGGTGCGGGGTCAACTATCCAAATCAATTCCTTCTATTTCTGGATAATCAGGATCAGCAAAATCAACTAAATTTTTATCAGTTTCAATAATTTGATAAAGATGTTGCGGAATCTCAGCTAAAAATCTAGATGGTGGATTTACGGTCAAACTCCCGAATAATCTTCTCTTAAACGCCAAAACCAAATAAACCTCCTGCTTGGCGCGAGTCATTCCCACATAAGCCAGTCTTCTTTCTTCTTCTATTTCTTCTTCAGAAAATTGCGACTGTGAATGAGGCAAAATTCCTTCTTCACATCCCACAATAAAGACAATTTTAAATTCCAAACCCTTAGCGCTATGTAAAGTCATTAATTGCACGGAATTTTTGTTGCGTTTACGACTATCACCTTCTTGAAAAAGCGCTACCTGTTCTAAAAATTTTTCTAATCCCTCCTCTTTCATTTCATCAAAATCTTCGGCTAATCGCAAAAATTCCAAAACATTTTGCCAGCGTTCTTTCCCTTGCTTGCCTGTAACCTCCAAATATTCTTTATATTTTATTTTTTCAGTGATTAAACGCAAAATAGAAGAAACTGTTTGAACTTTAACCAATCTTCTCATTTCTTCTATAATATTCACAAAATTATTAGCTTCCGGTAAATTTTTCAAATTAGCCCAAACTATTTTAGGGTCACTGGAAGTAAAAACCTTATCCATCTTCTTTTCGCCAATACCTCTGGCTGGCACGTTTAAAATTCTCTCCAAGCCCACCAAATCATCAGGATTGGCTGATATCCTTAAATAGGCCAATAAATCCTTGATTTCTTTGCGTTCATAAAACTTAGTACCGGCAAAAATATCATAAGTAATACCGCATTTCAAAAATGCCTCTTCCAAAACTCGAGATTGAGCATTAACGCGATATAACACGGCAAAATCCTTCAATTCATAACGCTTAGTATTTAACATTTTACCAATCATATCCACCACAAAATCAGCTTCCGCCATCTCATCTTTGGTTTGCACTAAAAATACCGGGGAACCTTCGGAATTATTGGTAATTAAAACTTTTTCCTTGCGCCATTGATTATTTTTAATAATTTCTTGAGCAGCGTTTAAAATATTTTTTGTTAAGCGATAACTTTCTTTCAAAACCACTATTTTGGCATCCGGCCAATCTTTATCAAAATTCAAAAAATTTCTGAAATCTGCCTGACGCCAAGAATAAATGGATTGGTCATCATCGCCCACCACACACAAATTACGATACTTACTCGCCAACATTTTAATTAAAGTATATTGACTGGTATTAGTATCCTGATATTCATCCACCATAATATATTTCCAACGGTCTTGATATTTTTCCAAAATACTGGAATCACTCATAAAAATATCCACCGGAATTTTAATTAAATCATCAAAATCAAAAGCATTATTCTTAATCAACTTCTCTTCATATAATTGATAAACCTTCGCCACATTTTGTTGAAAAAAATTCATCGCCTGCTTTTCGTATTCAATACTGTTGATTAATTCACTCTTGGCCCGAGAAATTTCCTCGCGCACTGCCCCATAATTAAACTGCTCTTTGGGTAAATTTAATTCTTCCAGACATTTTTTTATCAAACTGCGAGAATCATCTTCATCAAAAATTAAAAAATTCTTACCTCTTTTAGTGTGTTGCCAAAGTTCCCGCAAAATTTTTACACCTAAGCGATGAAAGGTGCCGACGAAAGGTTTATCGTATTCCAGAGTTTTCTTTTCCAAAATATTGGCCACTCTATTTTTCATCTCTTCCGCGGCCTTATTGGTAAAAGTCAAAGCAATAATATTATCCGCAGAAACCCCCGTGGCCATCAAATAAGCCAAACGATGAGTAATAGTTTTGGTTTTTCCCGACCCAGCTCCGGCAATAATCAAAACCGGCCCCTCAGTTTGAACCGCGGCTTGTTTTTGATGTTCATTAAGCTCTTTTAAGATAAGAACTTTATCCATAGTTTACCTATTCTACCATATTTCACGCAGAAAGGACAAAAAATGAGATTAATTGTTTGGACTTGACTCCGCACCTTTTGTGGATAATTACAAAACGCTGAATTAATCACTAGCCATTTTGGCTGTCAATTAACTAAATCCGCAAAAGGTGCGGGCTTGACACCAGCCACCCATAAGGTAAAATAGATATAATCTTTATTTTTATCGATTTATACGGACAAATCGCGGAAAATTAAGAGAAAAATTGATATTTTAACCTATTAGTACTCTTTTTGGACATTATTATTGGTTGCTCAGACATGGTCTCAAACGGTTAAGACAGAAAAACCCATATTTCAAGCGGCTCTTCAATGGAGGGCCTCTTTGTGTTTTTAGAGACCAAAGAGTGTTTTTTACCACTATTTTTACTATTTTTGTTGCTTTTGTTTTTGTGTTACTCAATCTTATCTTAGAAAAACCTTTGTCCAGTTTGGCTAACTACCATAATGGTATTATTGGTGGTTTAGAAGTGGAAAACGAGGGAATTGAGTTCACTATTGGTGAATCAATCATCCCCGTCCAAATTCAAGACGACAACCAAAATTTAAAATCTAACATTTCCCAAGAAAGCGCTAACGGTGCTAACGTAGAAAGCGATAATTCCGGACAACCTGAAGATTTATTGGGATTTTACGTTTCTAACCAAGACTCCTTAAACAATCAAAATTCTCCCCTCACCAGCATCCGTCAAGAAAGAAGCGGGGTTTTAATCTATACCATTCAAAAAGGAGACACTCTTTCTACCATTGCCGCCGACTTCGGTATTAGTCATAATTCTATCACTTGGGCTAATGAAATAAAAACTAGCCATCTCAAACCCGGTCAAGAACTGATTATTCTTCCTATTTCCGGAGTAAAACATACAATAGCCGTAGGAGATACTTTAGAATCTATCGCTGAATATTATTCCGCCGACCCACAAAGAATAACTGAATTTAATAATTTAAAAAATGGGACATTAAAACCGGGAGAGACCTTAATTATTCCTGACGGTAAAATGCCTCAAGCTCAACGCGCCTTAGCTCAAACCAAAGCTATTGCCTCAACCCTTCCTTCATACCCTAATTACTATTCTATTCCAACTACCGGAATTAATTGGGGCATTCTTCATACCAACAACGCCGTTGATATTGCCAACCGTTGCGGCACTACTATAGTCGCTTCAGCTGAAGGATTAATTACTAATGTAAGTTTTGGTTGGAACTCCGGCTATGGTAACTACGTAGAAATTCAACATCCTAACGGCACTGAAACTTTATACGCTCATTTGAACCAAGCCGATGTTAAAGAGGGTGAGTATATTTCCGGTGGAGATGTTATTGGTTTAATGGGTGATTCCGGATATTCTACCGGTTGTCATTTACATTTTGAAGTGCACGGAGCCAGAAATCCTTTCGCTAAATAGAAATCATCGGCTTCGCCGATTCGCCTTAACGGGCTTTTCGCATTTTTGCGAAAATCTCGCAAAAATGCTTTGAATATTTATATATTTCCCTCCGCTTCGCTCCAGGCTGACATTAGATTCGCCTTCGGCAAAATGTCAGGAAATATAAAAACTTTTAAATATTAAAAATCCGCCTCATCGGCGGATTTTTTAAAATTATTTCATTCTCCTATTATGATTGAGGTCGGCTTGGATTTTATCCATTTTTTTAGCAAATCTTTTCTTAGCCCGAGAACTCATTCGTAAAACACTCTCATCCTTTATTCTTAATCTTTCAATGGCTTTTTCATTAGGTAATTTATCATAATGAATGCCACAATCTTTACAATAATAACCATTAAATCCAACCCTAATAGTACCGTCGCAAACAATACAAACGCTAAAAGTTTTTTCACTCATTATTTCCTCCTTTGCCATGCCGTAGCTTTATGCGAAGGATGGCTTTGCCCGCCAAATCCGTCAGCTGACGGAGAAAACAAATTTTTAAAATTCCAAATTTAATTTATCATAAAAATATGAAAAAATCAAAACCCACCTTCCGCCAGTTGGCGGAGGGTAGGTTTTTCACATTATCATTCTATTAAAGCATCGGGATAAATTTCAATTTTATTTAAATTAGATTGCCGTATATTGGGGAAAGAAGTCATCCAAGTATATTCCAATTGCTGAGTAGAATTACCCAATAAATTATTTAATTCCGTTTCTACAGCATTTAATAATTCCCCAGTCTTAGAATAAACAAAAATAGTCAAATCTACCAAGGAAAAACTATTAGACATTTTATTATTTATTTTACCGGTCACTTTCATATACCCCGGATTTTTTGCATCCTCTAAAAACTGTGCCCGCACATCGTAAATACCAAATAAATCTTTAGAGGTTTTATCTGAAGCAAACCATTCAAAACTGTCTTTATCAAAAATCAATTCCATTCTGGAAAAATCTGTCTTTTTCATCTCCAACTTAGGAATTACTAAAAACTTAGTACTAGATGGATAAATAAATGATTTATCCTTGACGGTATTTTTAATTTGCCCGAAAGAATCCAAAAAATTAATTTGATAATTAAATTTTACGCCATAACCAGCATTAGAATTTCTAATTTTTGCTGCGACGGCAATAAAATTAATGCCCACATCTAAAGCCAACGGTTGCGTTATAACTTCCAAATTTTTAGCATTCTTTACGGCGCAAACCACGCAAGAGCCCCCACAATCAACACCTGTTTCATTTCCATTTTGCTTCCCATCAAAACAAGTTGCTTTGGGACGATTAATCACAACGAAAATCAAAATAATCAAAATTATAATACCGATAGGAATAGCAGCAATTATCATCTTTTTTCTGCCTCTTTGCCCCTCTCTTAAAATATTATTTTGTTCTAAATTGTTGTCCATACCAGGTAGTGAAATTTCAAATAATATATAACGAATTATATTAAAATTCACAATAATTATTTTATTAGACCTTATACTTAAGACCAGGCTGTTTGGTGCGAAGCACCTTTTGAAATTCTACTACCTGGCATATCCATATTATATCAAAAAATAACTATTATTGACAAGATAACACGCTCAGATATACTTATTAATGGCTATTAAATAATTTAACCCGCCTACGCATAAAGCTTCTGCGGGTAAGGGAGGATAAAATGACGCCTTGTACATTTCTACAAAGAGAAGAAAAAACTATTTTATTGGGGTTAGCAAATCGCTCTTCCTATTTAATGCGTTTTATTTGGAGGTTAGAATTGAAAGATGAACCCGATAAAAAATGGATAAAAATGTTAGAAGAAGTTTTTACTAATAAAGGATTCCCTCCACCAGAAAAACCGCCGGAAGATTGGAAAATATTTCTAAAAAATAAAGTGGCTCCTAAAAATATTGGGAAATGGAAAAAATACGCAGACAGACTGACTAGATATTATCTGCATGAAGCTTCAAAAAGAAAATAAAAAATTACTCTAAAAAACCCGTTCACACGAACGGGTTTTTAATTTATATTATAATTCCCCCACCCAAGAGCTTATCTCCAGAATAGAATACAGCTGATTGACCAGGGGCAATGGCTCGTTGTGGGGTTTTAAAAACTATTTTGACTTTATTAGTACTAATTTCCTTAATTGTGGCTATCACAGGTTTGGCCGTACTGCGAATTTTTACTTGGCAATTACCCATAAATGAATCGGATATCCATTTTACTTTATTAACTATTATTTCCTTTTTTAACAAATCTTTTTCATTTTCAGAAACAATTAAAATGTTTCTCTTATAATCCTTAGCCACCACATAAAGAGGACTAGAACTATTAATTTTAACCCCCCTTCTCTGTCCAATAGTATAATAAGCCAATCCTTCATGCTCGCCTATCTTTTTACCATCAATTGTTTTTATTATTCCCTTATTCGCGCGAATTAGAGAAGATAAAAATTCGTGAGTATTAGCGTTTTTTATAAAACAAACCTCCTGACTGTCTCTTTTATCAAAAACCGGTAACTTCATCTTCTGAGCTATTTTTCTTACTTCTTCTTTTTTATAATCACCGATGGGAAACAAAACATGGGCTAATTGCTTTTGATTTAATTGCCACAGAAAATAACTTTGGTCTTTCTGCTCGTCTTTCGCTTTGAAAAGTTGTCGTTTAATTTGATTCTTTGGGGCTTGGGATTTGATTGGAAATTGGAAATTGGAAATTGGAAATTCCGGCCTTAGCCGGCAATAATGTCCGGTCGCCAAATAATCAAATCCCATTTTTTGAGCTTTTTCCAATAAAATTCCAAATTTAATGAATTTGTTACATTCCACGCAAGGATTGGGTGTATGACCACGTTGATATTCATCAATAAAATAATCAATCACTTTTTTCTTAAATTCTTTTTGAAAATCCCAAACAAAAAATGGTATGTTCAATTTTTTTGCCACTTTTCTCGCATCCTGCTCAGATTTTTTACTAAAATTATTTAGACGCATAAAAACACCGGAAACATCAAATCCTCCGTCCAAGGCGGACAGGTTGTTTTTTAATAATGCTGCTGCCACTGAAGAATCTACCCCTCCCGACATCGCCACCAATACTTTTAATTTTACTTGCCCTCTGAAGCCTTCTTGACCACCGAAGCTTTGGCGAAGGTGGTGACGAAGGATGGGTTTATTTTCTGATTTCATCCCTTTATCATAACGAAAATGGCTTAAAAAGCAATCATTGATCCCGTTAGAAATAGCCCATCCATAGGCTTTTTAGACGCATTAAGGCACGGACGATATTTCTAACATTTAGTTCAATAAGTAAGTGCAACACTTCTGGGGAAAACAAGTTAGACTTGTTAGAATAGAGGTGTATGCAATACAAACAATTATCAATAGAAGAACGTGAATTAATACAACAAGGATTGTGGGCAAACAAGTCGTTAAGAGATATCGCCAAAGAAATGAATCGTAATCCGGGATCAATATCTCGTGAGTTGAAACGCAATTCATCGCTCGAGAAACATT
>CAZTRS010000027.1:9102-9746 GCA_964616795.1 uncultured Candidatus Saccharibacteria bacterium | reverse complement strand
TAAAATAATTTTGCATACTTGTTGCGCGGTGTGTGGGGCATATTTATGTGAATTGTTAAAAAATCAATTTAAAGATGTTTTGATTTATTTTTATAATCCCAATATTTATCCTAAGGAGGAATATGAAAAACGTTTGGCTAGCGTTAAAAAATTAGCGGAAATTTATAAAATGGAATTTATTGAGGGAGAATATGATGACAAAAATTGGTTGGAAAGAGTGAAAGGATTAGAAGCTGAGCCGGAGGGAGGGAAAAGATGTCCAGTTTGTTTTGCTATGCGTTTAGAAAAAACAGCACGATTAGCCAAGGATAGAGGATTTGAATATTTTACTACCACTTTAGCTATGAGCCCGTATAAAAATGAAAAAATTATTGATGAATTAGGAAAGAAAATAGCAGAAAGACATGGTATTAAGTATTTAACTATCCATACTAGAGATAAAATTGAGCAAGAAAAAAAACAAGATATCTTGCCCTGCATCGAACTTGTTCTGGTACAGGGTTGGAAGAAAACTCGAGAATTAGCCAAAAAAATGGAATTTTATCATCAAAAATATTGTGGGTGTCAGTTCAGCGTTAGAAAATAATAAAGGATTGATCCCGCATCTTTTGTGGATTTGACCAGTCGCTTCAAGCGACTGGTCG
>CAZTRS010000027.1:4218-9092 GCA_964616795.1 uncultured Candidatus Saccharibacteria bacterium | reverse complement strand
TGAGTGAGTAATAATCCCCGCATTTTAATGCGGGGATTGACTTTTGGATTTATTTGATTATAATAGAAATATAAGGTAGTGAATTACGATATTCATTTCAGTTGTTAAGGTCGCACTACTAGAAGAGAATGAAAACATGGCTACTAAACAAGCTTCAGACCAGGAATTTCTTGAGTTTATCATTCAGGCTTTGGTTGAACATCCTGAGGATGTGAAAGTTACCAGAACTGTGGATGAAATGGGCGTTCTCTTAAATCTTAAGGTGAATCCGGAAGACATGGGTCGTATTATCGGCCGTGAGGGTTCTACCGCCAGATCTATTCGTTCGTTGACTAGATTGGTTGGTTTAAGACACAATGCTCGCGTCAATCTCAAGATTGAAGAGCCGGAAGGTTCTCAGAGGGCACCTCGTAGAGAATCAAGCCGTTCAGTTGATCAGGTTGTTGATGACTTGAACAACATTTAATAGTAATTTCAAAGACAACCCCGCCTCTGGCGGGGTTGTCTTAATTAAGGTATATTATATTTATATGATTAAATTTAATATAATTTCTATATTTCCCGAAGCATTTGAATCTTATTTTAATTCTTCTTTAATTAAAAAAGCCCAAGCCAAGGGTTTAATGAAAATTAATTTAATTAATTTGCGAAATTTTGCTAACGATAAACATAAGAAAGTAGATGATAAACCATTTGGCGGGGGACCTGGCATGGTGGTAAAAATTGAACCAGTTTATCGGGCTGTTAAGAAGT
Source organism: uncultured Candidatus Saccharibacteria bacterium (assembly GCA_964616795.1). GTDB lineage: Bacteria > Patescibacteriota > Minisyncoccia > UBA6257 > JAAZHW01 > DAONDV01. Next base: position 8,339 of record CAZTRS010000027.1, on the reverse strand, counting down.
ATCCTAAAGTGCACACTATTTTATTTTCCGTAAAAGGAAAAAGATTTGACCAGAAAATAGCGGAGAGATTGGCTAAATTAAAAGAAATTACTTTAATTTGTGGTCATTACGAGGGTGTGGATGAAAGAGTGGCTAAATATGTGGCTGATGAAGAAATTTCTTTTGGCGATTTTGTGCTTTCCGGTGGGGAATTGGCTGCTATGTTGACGGTTGATGCTGTCGCGCGTCTTATTCCCGGATTTATGAATAAAGTAGAATCCATTGAAACCAAAAGGATAAAATCCGTTAATTGGCGTAACGAAAAAGATGAGTTGCCCAGTTATCCTGCTTATACTCGACCAGAAGTTTTTCATCCTAATGCTAAAAATAAGAAAATTTTATGGAAGGTGCCAGAGGTGCTTTTATCCGGTCATCATGAAAAAATAGAAAAGTGGCGTTTGAAAAATAAAAAGTAAAGTGGTAAAATATAAAAGTCGCGTAATTACTCGCTCAGTTAAGTATTAATATTTTAATCTGCTTATAGCAGATAAAATATTAATAAAATTTAATCCGCCATTTAGTGGATACAAATTTTTACTTAACAGGGTAAAATTAAAAAATATGATTTGGGTTATTATCGTTATTGTTGTAATCGTTATTCTTTGGCCGATTGCGGTTTTCAATTCTTTAATTAGATTGAGAAATCGCGTTAAAGAAGCTTGGTCTGATATTGAAGTTCAATTAAAGCGTCGTTATGATTTAATCCCTAATTTAGTGGAAACCGTTAAGGGATATATGATGCACGAGAAAGATGTTTTTGAGAAAGTAACTCAAGCTCGTTCTCAAGCTATTTCTGCTAAAGGCTTTGACCAAAAAGCTAAAGCTGAAGATGCTTTATCTGGAACCCTCAAAACTTTATTTGCCGTTTCCGAAGCTTATCCGGAATTAAAAGCTAATACCAACTTTTTGGAATTACAAAGAGAATTAGCTGATACAGAGAATAAGATTCAGGCTGCTCGCAGATTTTACAATACCAATGTGATGGAAATAAATAATAAGATTGAAACTTTTCCATCCAATATTATTGCCGGAATATTTAAATTTCAGAAACAAGAATTTTTTGCCGCTACAGAAGCAGAGAAGCAACCGGTCCAAGTAAAGTTTTAGAATCTCTAATCATTTATTCCCCAATAATTTCTAATAAATAATATGGCTAATCTTGTTGAAAAAGAGTTAAGCTATAAAATTGTTGGTGCTTTATTTAACGTTTATAATTCTTTAGGGGGTGGGTATCAAGAAAAATATTATCAGCGAGCCATTGCTAAAGAGTTGTTAAATCAGAGAATTGGATTTAAGGAGCAGGTTCACATCCCGCTTTATTATGGTAAAGAGAATATTGGTAGATATTTTTTTAGATTTTGTAATTAATGGAAAAATTGTATTGGAGATTAAAGCGGGTAGCAAGTTTTACGTTAGGGATATAAAACAGATATTAGCTTATTTAAAGGCCAATAATATTCAGTTGGGAATTTTAGCCAATTTTAGCCGTCAAGGACTTCAATTAAAAAGAATTTTAAAAGGTGGCAGTAGATAATTATTCGTGATTATTAGTGAAAATAAATTCGTGGTTATATGACACTTTATACGCAGCAAAGTAAAAATATTCGTAAGACCTGGCTCTTGATGAGCTTGTTTTTGGTTTTAATTATTGGTTTGGGTTGGTTTTTGAGTCAATATTATGGTTCACCGGATATTCTTTATTTTTGTGTGGTTTTTAGTGTGGGTATGAATTTTATTAGTTATTGGTTTTCCGATAAAATAGTTTTAGGTTTAGCTCACGCTAAACCAATAGAGCATAACGATAATCAAGAGCTTTATCATATTGTAGAAAATCTTTGTATTACTGCTGGATTGCCGGTACCAAAAATTTACATTTTACCGGAAATGGCTATGAATGCTTTTGCTACTGGTCGTGATAAAAACCATGCAGTAATTGCAGTCACTCAAGGGTTATTGCAAAAATTAAATAAAACCGAATTAGAGGGAGTGCTTGCCCATGAGCTTTCTCATGTTGGTAATCGGGATATTCTTTTGCAGACAGTTGTAGTAGTTCTGGTTGGTATGGTTGCTGTGATTTCTGATATGTTTGTGAGAGCGAGATTTTGGGGAGGAGGGAAAGATAATGACCGTGATTCCGGCGGACAATTAGGAGCTATTATTATGTTGATTGGTTTGATTTTTATTGTTTTATCGCCAATAATTGCTAAGCTGATTCAATTGGCGATTTCTCGTAAAAGAGAGTTTTTAGCTGATGCTTCCGGAGCTTTATTAACCAGATATCCTGAAGGGTTGGCTAGCGCATTGGAAAAAATATCCGGTGATGCGACGCCTATGCGTTTTGCATCAAAAGCTACCAGTCATTTGTATATTTCCAGTCCTATATCAGCTCAAAGCAAATCTGCTTTTGGCGGGAAAAGCATTAAAAGAAAAACTTCTTTATTTGATACACATCCTGCTCCGGAAGAAAGAATTAAAATTTTAAGAGATATGAATGTTTAATTTAACCCTATGAAACCCCGCCATAGGCGGGGGAATCGGGGTGAGTATAACAAATATAGTCGCACAGAATAAAATAAGTGATAGGAGTAAGGGTGATTGTATAAAACCCCCCGAATCTTATTTCACTGGGTAAATGGGAAAACCAAAAGAAGGTATAAATATAGAAAATAATACGGAAAAAATTGATTTTGAGACTTTACGCCAAAAAATAGAATTAATTAGAAAAGGAGAGATGATGAAGAAAGAAGCGGATGAACATTTTGACCCGCATTTTGAAAAAATTAACTCAGTAGATTTAACTGAAGAAGATTTAAAGATTTTTAAAGATTTTTTGGAGAATAAGCTTACTTTTGAAAGATTTAAAGAGTATCAATATGGATTCAGAAATTTTCGTGCAGAAGAAGTAGATAAAATTTCCAGTTATTGGTTTATGGCATGGTTGGGGAATAAGATGATGATTAGACAATTAGAAAAAACAAAATAAATATTTGGAGGGGTCGCATATCACCGCCTTTGGCGGGACCCTGCTATAAGCGGTGGGTGGTCTAGTGCTTTGTTATGTTTTATGTTTATATTCTAAAAAGTAAGAATGGTCAGTATTATATAGGTTATACTAATAACATAGAAGATCGTTTGCGACATCATAATTTTGGTGCCAGTAAATATATTAGAATAAATCGCCTGCGGTTTATTATTTATACCGAAAAATTTGTTGATAAAAAATTAGCATGGTTAAGAGAAAGACAAATTAAATCATATAAGGGTGGCGTGGCATTTAAAAAATTAATAAAAATTGATTAGTATTCACAGCGGAGAGGTCGCATAGTGGCCTAGTGCGCTCGCTTGGAAAGCGAGTAAGGCTTAACCGCCTTCGCGGGTTCAAATCCCGCCCTCTCCGCTGTGAATACTATAAAAGGGTCGCATATCACCGCCTTTGCAAAAATATTAGTTTTGTGTTATAAATAGATTAGCTGTTTGGTAAATTAAATAACGGAGGGTAAATGGGAACCGAAAACCATGGGGGAAAATGTGAACTTTGCGCGTTGTTGAAGCAGGCAATCAGCAATAGCCCCAATAGCAAGATAATTTTTCAAGATGAAGATTTTGTGCTTTTGGGTCTTATAGAGAAAGATAGAATGGGGATGATAATAATGTCCACGCTCCATAATAATTTAGAAGTTAGAAATAGAACAAAGATAGCTAAATTAGTGAGGCTTATAGAAAAAGCGACAGCATTATTGAACAGAGAAATTAAAATCATATCATGTCATGAAAATGCAGAGCATTATTACGTGAAAATTTTTCCCAAGTAAAATAAGAATAAAAGGCCAATCTTCGGGTTGGCCTTTAAAATTTTTTCTAAATATGTTAGTATATTTTTTATATGCACGCTTAGCTCAGTTGGTTAGAGCACCTCGTTTACACCGAGGGGGTCCAGGGTTCGAATCCTTGAGCGTGCACTCAAGCTTGAAAAAACCTCAATAATTCTTTAAAATAACTCTATCTATCGCCACAGTAGCTCAGTGGTAGAGCGAAGGTCTGAAGAACCTTGCGTCGGGGGTCCAATTCCCTCCTGTGGCACA
>CAZTRS010000027.1:0-4118 GCA_964616795.1 uncultured Candidatus Saccharibacteria bacterium | reverse complement strand
ATTCCCTCCTGTGGCACAAATTTTACTCAAGAACGAAGTGATTGATTGTAAAATTTAGTGCCTCGCCTTAGGCGGGCTACATTAAAATATGCGGGAGTAGTTCAGCAGTAGAACGTCTCCTTGCCAAGGAGAAGGTCGCGGGTGCGAATCCCGTCTCTCGCTCACTCGCATGTAGTAAATATTATGATGGAATTTTTGTGAAACATGATAATGGTGCGCCTCGCCATAGCGGGGTCCCGCCAAGGGCGGGAAATTCCGTCTCTCGCTCATGATAAAAAAGATTTTGGCAATCATTTTTCCAACAGTTGTATTTTTTACCGCTGTTTTTTTGTTGGTTGATTTTAAGGGCACAACCCCTAATTTAAATTTAACGCCTAGTATTACTCTACAGCCAACTCCGCAATCAGTTTCAATATTATTTTTAGGCGATGTAATGCTTTCACGCGGAGTAGCTAATCAAATTGGGAAAAATAATGATTTATATTTTTCGTTTCAATATATTAAAAAAGAATTATTAAATAATGATTTTGTTTTTGCTAATTTAGAGTCTCCTATTATAGAAGGAAGGAAAATTAATGCCGGAGAAATGTTTTTTAGAACTGATGAGCAATTAATTCCCATTTTAAAAGAAATGAATTTTTCTATAGTATCTTTGGCCAATAACCATATGTTGGATATGGGTCAAAAAGGATTATTGAATACTTTGAAAATATTAACGGAAAATAATATTCAGCATATTGGCGCCGGAGAAAACTATACCAAAGCGCATGAGCCTAAGATTTTAGAGAAAAATGGAATTAAATTCGCTTTTTTAGCTTATAATGACGATGATGTGATTTTGGCTACCAATGAAGCGACTAATGATAGAGCTGGCACTGCCTTTATGGATTTGGGAACATTGAAGAAAGACGTAGCTGAGGCAAAAATATCGGCTGATTTTGTTATAGTATCCATGCATAGTGGCGATGAATATCAAATAGAACCAAATCAAAGACAAATTGATTTTGCCCATACAGCGATTGATAATGGCGTTAATTTGGTAATTGGTCATCATCCTCACATTATTCAAAAATATGAACAATATAAAAATGGCCATATTTTTTATAGTTTAGGCAATTGTATCTTTGACCAGATGTGGTCAGAAGAAACCAGAGAGGGAATAATGGCGAAAATTGTTTTTTCTAAAGAAAAAATTACAAAAATAGAACTTATTCCGTTTTTGATTGAAAATTTCAGTCAGCCGCGTATAATTAATAAAGAAGATGATTCGGAATTATATAATAAAATTTTAACTAAATTAGAAAAAATATTTTAAAAAGTCGCTCGCCCAGTTAAGTATTAATATTTTATATTTAAAAATCTGAAATATTAATAAAATTTAATCCGCCAGCTGACGGATAGAAATTTTTACTTAACGGGGTAAATTTCGTAAAATATATTTTTATGTCACAATTAAAACAAGTATATCGATGTAATGTTTGTGGTCACATTATAGAAATTGTAAATCCTGGGGCGGGTCAATTAGTTTGTTGCGGGCAACCCATGGAATTATTATCAGAAAAAATTCAAGACGAGGGCATGGAAAAACATGTGCCAATAATTGAAAAAACCACCAGTGGATATAAAGTAAAAATTGGTAGCATTCCTCATCCTATGGAAGCAGTGCATTATATTCAATGGATAGAATTAATTTTAGATGGGGTTATTTTGAGAAAACATTTAAATCCGGGAGAAGCACCGGAAGCGGAATTTTGTGTTAGTGTTGAAGTTCAGTCGGTGAGCGCTCGTGAGTATTGTAATATGCATGGGCTTTGGAAATCATAAAATATGTTTGATAAATTTAAACAATTAGCGCAAATGAAAAGTTTGCAGGATGAAATTAAGAATTCTCGTGTAGAGCATGAAAAACAGGGAACTAAAGTTGTAATGAGAGGCGATTTTTCCGTTGAGGAAATTATTTTAAATTCCGACTTATCTAAGAATGAACAGGAGAAAATTTTGAAAGAATGTTTGAATGAAGCCAATCATAAGGCGCAAACCTTGGCGGCGCAGAAATTTGCGGGATTGATGTAAGGGCTTGTCCCGTTTAGAAATAGTTCGCCCCTAGGCCCTTCGGGCGCGCTGAAGCACGGGCGTGATTTCTAACGGGACTTGTTTGCAATGCCGAATCCGCCAGCAAATGGAGAAGACTTGCTTGCAATGCCGAATCCGCCAGCTGGCGGAGCAGGCTTGCAAAAAATTTCTTTTTGTTATAGTATATAAAGCAATATGTCATCTAAACTTATTGAATTTAATAAAAAACAGATAAAAACAGATATGCCCGATATTAAACCGGGTATGCAAATTCGCGTTCACGAAAATATTAAAGAAGGCGATAGGGACAGAATTCAGGTATTTGAAGGTGTGGTTTTGGCGAGAAAACACGGAAAAGGCATTAATGCTACTATTACCGTGAGGTCAGTAGTGGCTGGGGTGGGCGTAGAAAAGGTTTGGCCTATTCATTCTCCTAAAATAGCTAAAATTGAAGTGATGAAAACTCCGACCGTGCGACATGCCAAACTTTACTTCTTGCGTAGCTTATCTCCAAAGAAAACTCGCAAAAAACTTTCTGTTTTTAAAAATATTATTGCTCCCCAAACAGAACCGATTTCAGTTGTAGCAGAATCTGAAGAGAGTGAAGTTAAAGAGTAAATTTGATTTTTAAACCCGACCGCCTAAGGCGGTCGGGTTTATTTTTGAAAGAAAAGTCTCATTATATAACCATATAATATTTTGTTTATTATATGTTTTTCTTGTTATTATACATTCTTGGTATACGCTATATACTTGAGGATATTTTTTATTATTCATGCTATAATAAAGAGGTGAATAAAGGGGTAGAAAGAGGTAGTAAAGAAGGGGATATGAAGAGAAAGAACAAAATAAAAATTAGATGGTCTAAAGAAATGGCTTATGCTATCGGACTTTTGGCAACCGATGGTAATTTATCTTCTGATGGTAGGCATTTTGATTTTACCTCTAAAGATTTGGAACAGATTAATAATTTTATGAAATGCTTAGGATTATGGAATAAAATAGGTAGGAAAAAATCAGGCTCCTCTGATAAATTATATTTTCGCGTTCAATTTGGTAGTGTGAAATTTTATCAATTTTTATTAAAAATTGGCTTAGGCCCGGCTAAATCAAAGAATATCGGAGAATTGGATATTCCTGATAAATATTTTTTTGATTTTTTGCGGGGAGAATTTGATGGGGATGGATGTTTTTATTCATATTTTGATCCGCGTTGGAAATCAAGCTTTATGTTTTATACAGTTTTTATATCAGCTAGTTATGAACATATAAAATGGTTACGTAAGAAATTAAATCAATTTTTAGGTTTAAAAGGGCATATTACTAATGATAAAGAAAGAATTACATATCAATTGAAGTATGCTAAAAAAGAATCGGTTAAGATTTTGAAGAAAATATATATAAAGAAAGGTGATATTTTTTTGAAAAGGAAATACTTGAAAGTCATCAAAGCTTTAGCTATAATTGGTGTAAAGATATGAATTATGCGCGGGTGGTGAAACTGGCAACCACGCATCCTTGAGGTGGATGTGCCGCAAGGCTTGGAGGTTCGAGTCCTCTCCCGCGCACAAAAATAATAATCGGTAACTTTTAAATTTATGGCAGAAAATATCACTAATGAATTTTCATTTATTCTAAAGCCTTCTAAGTATGGGATAGGTGTTTTCGCAACACATGATATTAAGAAAGGAACGTACTTGCGTTTATTTGGTGATGAACAGGCATTTGATCATAGAGTACGAGCGTTAGATAATAAAGATGTTCCAAAGATATTTCAAGATTATTGTATAAATAGAGGAGATAAATCTATTTGTCCACAAGATTTTGGATGTATGCCAATTGGTTGGTATCTTAATCATTCAAAAAATTACAATGCTATTCATAAGGATTATCATTGGTACGCTTCGTGTGATATAAAAGAAGGAGAAGAAATATTGATTAATTATAATTCCCTTGAAGAACCAGAGAATTATAAAAGAAATTATTATAAAAATTAATGAAAATCAGTAAAAATATTTTTCGCGCTTATGATATTAGGGGAGAAT
>CAZTRS010000026.1:513-10063 GCA_964616795.1 uncultured Candidatus Saccharibacteria bacterium | reverse complement strand
CCTTTTTAATATTATGGTTTTTAAGCAGAAAATATGTTTCCAGTTCTCATTTTTTGATTTTAGGTATATTGGGAACAGTAATTTTTAATTTTTTATTTTTAATTGCCGGTTATATTTTTGGAAATGACAGTCTTTTTGATTATTTTTTGAGTTGGAGGCATTTAATAGAAATATCTTTGAATACAATTTTAGCCATTCTTTTTGGTTTGGCCGCTTCTTTTATAAAAAACAGAAGATTATGAGATTTAATTTTCGGCGTTATAAAAAAATATCAAGAAAAAATAATTTTTTGGAACCAGAAGAAGTGCTTTTTAATAAAGAGGCGCTTTCCCGATTAGCGCCGGAAGAGAACATTCAAAAATTGGAAGTGGAGGTTGGGAAATGGGGATTAAAACTTCTTTCTTATGCGGGAGTCCTCCTCTTTTTGGGAAGCCTATTTTTTATTTTTTATTTTAACGTGATTAAGGCTGACTATTTTAAAGCTTCGGCTGAAAAAAATTCTTTGAAATATATCGCCGTGCCGGCAGAAAGGGGGCTTATTTATGACCGTTTTAATAAACCTCTTCTTTATAATAAACCGGTTTTTGATTTGGTTTTTCTCCCAAATTATTTACCGGTCAAAGAGGGAGAGAGAAACGAATTATTTACCAAGATAGAAGTTGAAATAGGGTATTCTACGGAACAAATCAAGGAATTAATTAAAAGTCAGCCCGGAGCTTTTTTGAAAAGCTTTGTTTTAAAATCAGATTTAACTAATCAGGAAGTAATTGGTTGGGAAAGCGCTTTTGTCGGCTATCCAGCCATTCAAGTAATCAGACAGGATATCCGTGATTATGATTCTCCCGCAAGTTTCAGTCATTTATTGGGGTATTTAGGCAGAGTTTCAGCCGAGGACCTGGAAAAAGATTCCAGTTTGTTGGATTATGAAAGAATTGGTAAAACTGGTATAGAATCTTTTTATGAAGGCGAATTGCGCGGGGAATCGGGACAAATTACGGTTTTAAGGGATGCTTCTATGAAAATTCTCGGTCAAAGCACCGGCGCTAATCCGATAGCGGGGAATAATCTTTATCTTTCCATAGATAAAGAATTTCAGGAATATCTTTATAATCGTTTGAGACAACAGGTCCATTCTTTGGGCGGAGAAAGGGGGGCAGTGGGGATTGTGATGGACACTCAAACCGGGGAAATTATTTCTTTAGTGAGTTATCCCGGTTTTGATAATAATGCTTTTAGCGCTGGTATCAGTCAGAATGAATACTCATCATTAATTAATTCTAAAAGTCAGCCATTATTTAATCGGGTTATATCCGGAGCTTATAATCCCGGGTCTACTATAAAACCGATTATGGCTTTGGCTGGTTTGGAAGAAAATTTGATTGACCCCGATAAAAAAATTGAGACCCACGGTTTTATTTCCATACCCAATCCTTACAATCCGGAAAATCCTTCTATTTTCCCGGATTGGAAAAATCATGGTTATGTGAATATGTATGATGCTATTGCTCGTTCCAGCAACGTTTATTTTTATATCGTAGGCGGAGGTCTTGGTGATATTGAGGGATTAGGTATTGATAGGATTGCTCAATATTTGGGGAAATTTGGTTTTGATAAAATTACCGGTTTGGACATTGTTGGCGAGGGTACCGGATATATTCCCACTCCGGAAAATAAAAAAGATGACATTTGGCGTATCGGCGACACCTATCATGCCAGCATTGGCCAGGGCGATGTTTTAGTTACTCCCATTAGGCTTTTGACGGATTTGAATTCTATAATAAACGGAGGTTGCATTTTAAAACCCTATCTTGTAAAAAAAATAACTGATAATCAAGAAAATATTAAAAGTGAAACACAATCCAGTTGTTTATCGGAAAATATCATTAAAAAAGAAAACTTGGATTTAGTGAGAAGAGCTATGGTGGAAACAGTAAAGAGTCCGAATGGCACGGGTAAATCCCTTAATGATTTGCCTTTTACTTCCGGCGGTAAAAGCGGCACGGCTCAAACAGCCAGTAATACCAAATTAAATGCCTTGTTTTTTGCTTTTGCGCCGGCGGAAAATCCTAAAATATCCATGTTAATTTTAATTGAAAATGTTAAAGATGGGGCTTTAAATGCTATTCCAGTGGCAAAAGACGCCTTATTATGGTATTATCAAAATAGAGGATTATAAAAGAATGTCAAATTTTTAATAGCGAATAAATGTCAAATTTGTTAACCTATGAAAAAATATTTAACTAAGGAGAAGAAAAAGCAGTTGGAGCAGGAATTGGAAGAATCAAAAACTTCTAAACGTTTTGAAATCGGTGAGAGATTGAAAAGGGCTAAAGATATGGGAGATTTATCTGAAAATGCCGATTATACCGATGCCAAAGATGCTCAATTAATCAATGAAAAGCGTATTCTGGAATTAGAGGATATTATTCATTCAGCCGAAGTAATAGAAGAAACTAATGATTTTTCTGTTGGTCGGGTGCAGATTGGCAGTCGCATCAAAGTAAAAAATGATGAGGGAGAAAAAGAATTCAAAATTGTCGGTTCTTATGATGCTAATCCGAGAGAAAATTTAATCTCTAATGAATCTCCTTTGGGTAAGGCCTTTATTGATAAAAGAGTGGGAGATGAAGTAGAGATTAAAACTCCCTCTGGTTTAATCAAATATCAAATTATGAGCATTAATTAGAAATTTTTTCCACCAGCTGGCGGATTGATATTTATTCATCAATTGATGAATTTGAATTAAATTTATGGATACAGAAGATAAAATAAAAGAAATTAGAATCAAGAAAGCCAAAAAATTGGAGGAAAATTTTGGCAGAGAAGCTTTTCCTAGCCACTCTGATAGAAATGTGGATATTTCTGTTGCTAAAAATAATTTTCGCAAATGGAGTCTTTTAAAGAAAAAAATAATTATTGCCGGTAGAATTACGAGCCAACGCGGACAAGGAGGAATCATGTTTTTTAATTTACGAGACCCGTTTGATTCTTTTCAGGTTGTTTTTAAGAAAGATGAGTTGGGAGAGGAGTTGAATGTGGCGCAAGAAGTTTTAGATATAGGAGATTTTATTGAATGCCAGGGAAATCTTTTTACCACTCAAAGAGGAGAGAAGTCTCTTTTGGTAAAAAAATGGAAATTACTTTCCAAGGCTCTAAAACCATTGCCTTCTGAGTGGTATGGATTTAAAGACGAAGAGGGAAGATTTAGAAAAAGATATCTGGATATTTTAATGAATCCAGAGATAAAAGAAGTTTTCGTGAGAAAATCAAAATTTTGGCAATCTATTAGAAATTTTTTGTTGAAAAAGGGATTTTTGGAAGTAGAAACCCCTGTTTTAGAAAATGTGCCGGGTGGCGCTGACGCCAAGCCGTTTAAGACTCATCACAATGCTTTAAATATGGATGTTTTTTTGAGGATTTCTCCGGAATTATGGCTAAAAAGATTAATGGTGGCTGGTTTCCCCAAAGTTTTTGAAATTGGCAGAATTTTTAGAAATGAGGGCATGGACGCCGAGCATTTACAGGATTATACACAAATGGAGTTTTACTGGCCGTATGCTGATTATAATGATGGTATGAAATTAGTGGAAGAAATGTATAAAAAAGTGGCAAAGGAAGTTTATGGCACAACTAAATTTAAAATTAAGGAATTCAATGTTGATTTGGGTGGGAAATGGGAGACTTATGATTATGTAGAAACCATTAAAGAAAAAACTGGCATTGATATTTTAGAAACCAACTCAAAATCTATTGAGAAAAAATTGAATGAATTGAAAATTGATTATGATGAAAAGGGATTTAATTTAACTAGGGCTATTGATAATTTATGGAAATATTGCAGAAAAGATATTGCCGGTCCGGGATTTTTGACTAATGTACCCGTAACCATGGAGCCTTTAGCCAAAAGAAAATCAGATAATTTAGAATTAGTGGAGAGATTTCAGGTAATTTTAGCTGGTTCGGAATTGGGCAAGGGTTTTAGTGAATTAAATGACCCAGTTGACCAGATGTCTCGTTTTAATGAACAAACTAGGTTAAGAGAACAAGGGGATGAAGAAGCGCAGAGGACTGATAATGATTTTGTAGAAGCCCTGGAATATGGTATGCCTCCGACTTGCGGGTTTGGAATTTCAGAAAGATTGTTTGCATTTTTAGAAGATAAGTCGGTAAGAGAAACAACCCTTTTCCCTTTGATGAGAAAAAAAGAAGAATAATAAAAAGAAGTAGTAGGTATCCCGCCCTCTAATTATGGGTGGGAAGAGATAAAAAAGTAATAAGCTTAGAGGGCGGGATGCGCAATTTAACAGTTGCTCGCTACGCTCGCAAGTTAAATTGGCACATGCTAACAGACTTATTAAAACAAATTAGAGAAAATCCGGAATATTTTAAAAAAGGCATTCAAAAAAGAATGGCTAAAGTTGATATTGACAAAATTCTTTCCTTAGATAAAGAATGGCGCGGATTTTTGAGTGAAATAGAATTTTTGCGCGCCGAACAAAATAATATTTCCAAAAATAAACAATTTAGTCAGGATGATTTGGAAAAAGCCAAGGCTATGAAGGTGAGAATTAAGGGTTTAGAAGAGCAGATTAAGGGTGGGGAGAAAGAACTGGATAAAATGCTTTATTCTGTGCCTAATATGCCTCAGGAGGATGTGCCGGTGGGCGATGAAACAGCCAGTAAGGTTTTACGGGAAGTGGGCAAAAAGCCGAAATTTAAATTTGAGCCCAAAGAGTATTTAGATTTAGTGGAGGATAAATGGATTGATGTTAAAAGAGCGGCCAAGGCTATTGGCGCAAGATTTGGTTATTTGAAGGGCGATGCGGTTTTAATAGAATACGCTTTGGTGCGAATGGTTTTTGATAAATTAGCGCAATATGGATTTATACCCATTATACCGCCGGCTATGGTTTCCAAAAAATCCATGAAAGGAATGGGCGTGATTGATTCTGAGAAAGATTTGTCAGAAAGATATTATTTCCCGGAAGATGAGGTATTTTTGATTGGCACGGCTGAGCAGGCTATCGGCGCCATGCATCAAGATGAAGTTTTGGAAGAACAAAATTTGCCTTTAAGATATATTGCTTTTTCTCCATGTTTTAGAAGGGAAGCGGGTTCTTACGGTAAAGACACTAAAGGAATTTTACGCGTTCATTATTTTGAAAAATTAGAAATGTTTGTATTTTGTAAACCGGAAGATTCTCAAAAAGAACAGGAATTGATTTTAAGCATTGAAGAGGAGTTGATGAAAGATTTGGGCATTCCTTATCGGGTGATGCGAGTGGCAACGGGGGATATGTATAATCCCTCTTCTTCCAGTTATGATATTGAGTCTTGGATGCCCGGTCAAAATCAATACCGAGAAACTCATTCTAATAGTAATTGTACTGATTTTCAATCCAGAAGGTTGAATATTAAGTATAAAACAGCTGAGGGTAATAAATTTATTCATACTTTAAACGGCACAGCGTTTGCTATTGGTAGAATCTTAATCGCTATTATTGAAAATTATCAGCAAGAAGACGGCTCCATAGAGATTCCCAAGATTTTGAAGAAATACATGTAACCCAGTAGAGAAATTTCCATCCGCCAGCTGGCGAAATTAAACTCCTTTGTTTTGTATATATTAAATTAGACTTAATAATCAATACCCATTATAGAGATAACCAATATATGGTTAAAGCCTTTAATAGGTAGTGTGCTTTGCTCTATTACCTGGCTTGCCAAGCAGTGTGCTATGCTCTACTACCTGGCTTGCCAGGCAGTGTGCTATGCTCTACTACCTGGCTTGCCAGGCAGTGTGCTTTGCTCTACTACCTGGCTTGCCAGGCAGTGTGCTATGCTCTACTGCCTGGAATAGAAATTCTCATACTGGATGTAAAACTAATCCGACCGCCCTGGGCGGTCGGATTTTTTTATATTAAAAATTATGGTAAAATCTAAATATGAAAACTCTTCAGGCGCATCATTTAAAGATGAAGCGAAGTCGTAGAAGAAAGCGAATGGTTTTTTGTGTTATTTTTGGGTTTTTATTGGTCATAATTTTATTGGGGTATCTTTTTTTGTTTTCCCCAGTGTTTAAAATAAAGGATGTTGAAGTTAATCAGACGCACATTTTAGACCCGATTATTATTCAACAAGGTCTTCAAACAATATTAAATCGGGGATTTATCTTGGGTCCTTTGGTTGTTAATAATAATATTTTATTTATTCCCACTGCCCAAATTAGCGATTATTTGAAGAGTTTTTCAGCTATTGAAAGTTTTTCTCAGGATAGAAGCTTTTTTCCTGGGGCTTTGAAAATTAATATTCAGGAAAGGGAAGTGGTTGGAATTTTGAAGCAACCTGTAGCGAAAAATTATTATTTTGATAAGAATGGTATTATTTTTTCTGAAGCGCCAGACAGTGAGGGTGGAGCATTACCAATCATAGAAAGCGGCTTAAATCGTTCTTTTGATTTAGGCAACTGCATTTTGGAATCCGCGTCATTTCAAGCATTGATGAGAATTATTCAATTATTAGACGATAATTTTTCCAGCGCCAGCGTTAAATTGGGAAAGGATAAATCGGAAATTGTAGTTACACTGGATAATGGGAAAGAAATGCCGCTATATTTAAATCTTAATAATCTCAGTCAAACATACTCCGTTCTCACCTATTTTATCCAAAATAATTTTAATTTTAATCTGGAATATTTGGATTTGCGTTATTTACCTAATGTTTACTATAAATAACGTAGGGTACAAAGTAAATAATACAAAATAAAACTATTTGGCGATTACTAAGCCGATAATTTTTTTGGCTCCGGCAATTTTTAAAATTTGAGCCGCTTCTTCTAAAGTGGCGCCGGAAGTACAGACATCATCTAAGAGAATAATTTTCTTGCCCTCCAAGGCTTTGGTGTCGGAGAGTTTGTTTTTTATATTTTTGACATGAGGAGATAAATTGAAAGCATTTTTTAAATTCTCCCGTCGTTTTTCTTTTTCTTTGATTTCCGCTTGTTTAGCAGTTTTCTTTTTTCTGATTAAAATATTATTTAAAATAGGCCAATTAAATTTTTGGCTAATGATTTTGGCGATTTCTTCAGATTGATTAAAACCACGCCAATTGAGACGAGAACGATGTAGGGGAATGGGGATAATAATCCAGTCGTTTTGGTTGTTTAATGATTTTTTTAGGTAAAGAGTAAGGATATTGGCCAGGGTGTTCCCAATACTTTTAGCAAAGCGGTATTTATAATTATGAATTAAATCACGAATTATCGGGATTTCGTAATAAGTAGCATGACCCAGAAAATCTAAAGATGATTTTTTGTCAGAATGAGAGCATTTTTTATCTTCCGCTTGATTAAGACGTTTAAAACAAATAGGACAGAAAAGTTCGGAATTAATGGGTATTTTAGCTAAACATAAAGAGCAAAGATGGGAATTTTTTTCACTGGGCAAAAAATCTCCGCAAGAAACGCAATAAACGGGGAAAATGCTGTCTAATATCAAATTTTTCGTTTTTTGCCAGAACATATTGTTGCTTGAAGGTCTTAATTATATTATAATTAAGATAAGGGAAAATAAAAGCATAAAACAAATGAGATCTTTAGGAATTGATATCGGCACAACTAATGTAAAAGTAGTAGAATTGAATCAATCTGGGGGCGAAGTGAGATTGGAAAATTATGGTCTTTTAGAAACCTATGGTTATTTAGACCGCCCCAATGCGGCCATTCAAAGCAGTTATTTTAAAATTGTAGAAGAAATAACCGCCGATTTGTTAAAAAAATTATTTACGACCTTCAAGCCGAAAACGAAAAAGGCTGTTTTGTCTTTGCCGATTTTTTCCAGTTTTGTCACCGTTTTTGAATTACCCCTGAAAGAAGAGAAGGATATTATGCGCGCCATTCCCTTTGAAGCAAAAAAATATATTCCCGTGGCTTTGGATGATTTGGAAATTGATTGGGCGATAGTTGGGCAATCGGGCGAAGGGTCGGCGGTAAGAAGCCAGATTTTATTAATTGCTATTCCCAAAGAAATAATTGAGAAATATAAAAAAATTGGTAAGGTTACGGGTTTAGATGTAGAAGTATTTGAGCTGGAAAGCGTAGCTTTGGCCCGCGCCTTAATCGGTCAGGATAAAAATCCGGTTATTGTCGCGGATATTGGAAGTCAATCAACGAGTTTAATCACGGTTGATAATGGTTATTTAGTGGCTAATGAAAGTTTAACGGTAGCCGGTTCCGAAATTACCCATGTGATTTCTCAATCCTTGGGTGTAGCCAAGGAAAGGGCAGAGGAGTTTAAAAGAATAAAAGGATTTAATGTGGAGCCACAAGAAGCAGAGGTGGTAAATTTAATGCTTCCCATTATTGATTATTTTGGCAATGAGATTCATCGCGCCGTTGGAGTTTTCAAAGAAAAAACACAACGCGATATACAACGCGTAATTTTGTCCGGTGGCACCGCCAATTTGCCCGGTTTGGATAATTATTTGTCACAATATTTAAACATAAAAGTTGAGAAAGCTTGGCCGTTTAATAAGGTACAATTTGACCAATTTACTGAGCCTCTTTTAAGGGATGTGGGACCGTCATTATCAGTAGCCGTCGGTCTGGCTTTAAGGGGTTTATATTAAATATGCGTTTTATTAATCTTTTAAAAAATCAAAAAGGACAAATGCTGGTGGAGATATTAGTAGCTGTGGTTATAGCTGGTATTATGATTGGCGGGGTAGCCACAGTAATTGGTACTAGTTTGGTAACCAGTAAAAAGACCAAGCAAATAACAGTGGCTAATGGATTGGCGCAACAAGATATGGAAGCTATAAAAACTTTGGCTCAAAGTTCATGGATTGATTTGTATTGCCCGCCAATTGGCGTTTGTCCAGGGAATAAGGGCACCACCTCTACTTATAATGTTATCTTGTCTGATGGCTCTTGGGTTTTTCAATCCGGTGTATCTACGACTACAGTTGATGGCTTAGATTTCGGTCATTATTTTTATGTGGAGAATGTTAATCGTAATGAGGGTGGTGATATTGTCACGAGCGGAGGCGATGAAGACCCCTCTACGCAAAAAGTGACTGTTTATATTACTTGGTCTGGTGGTTCTGAATTTACTATTTCCGAGTATATTATGCGTATCGGGTCAGCTTATTTTATTGATAGGGGATGGATTGAAGGAAATCTTAATGATGGTCCTTATACTCGGAGCGCCGGTACTTATTCTACCAGTTCCGGTGATATTAATATTGAAGGAGGTGTATTAGAGGTGGAATAATTTTTATGCCAGGTAGTAGAGCAAAGCGCACTACCCGACAAGTGGCGCTGAAGGCGCCAAAATAGCCCGGTATTAAAAATAAAGTTTAATTAAAATTATTTTAGTGGATTTTAATACAATAATTATATAATATTTGAAATTTCACTACCTGGTATGAAAATGAAAATTACAAAAAATAAAAATTTATTTTGGAGAAGAACAATGGCAGGAATAATATTTTTCTCTTCCTTATTTTTTGTAATTTTCATTTTCAAACCACACCCCAAACACACCCAACACCA
>CAZTRS010000026.1:0-503 GCA_964616795.1 uncultured Candidatus Saccharibacteria bacterium | reverse complement strand
ATTTTTAATCAGCGTTATCGCGATATTTTTTAGTGAGATTCAGATGGTTAGAGCGTTGCCAGTGTGTGATTGTAATATTGATATTCATTGTGGTGCATCGGCTTGTTCTGTGCCCGCTGTACCATCATTATCATGCACCGTCACTAATGAAACCACATTAATGCCCAATTGGTCTAGCTCCCCATTGTCTAGTTATTATAATTTAGTTGGTGTTACGGGCTCATCATTAGATATAGATACGACTAATCTATATTATAGTCATTCTGGTTTAAATCCAGGCACTACTTATACTTATAAAGTTAAAGGATTAAATAATAGCTGTTTGGTTTGTGGGGCTGGCTTGTGTTCTATATCTGGTAGTTTTTCAAATTTATGTGTTAGTGGCTCGATTGATGGGAGTTATTCTTCAACGGTTGGTAATACTACTTCTTTTATTTCTCCCACTGGTTTGAATGCTACTTGTGGTACAACGGATGCTAATTTAACATGGAGCGATAATTCTA
>CAZTRS010000025.1:0-10561 GCA_964616795.1 uncultured Candidatus Saccharibacteria bacterium | reverse complement strand
GCTATACCTTATGTTAATGCTGACCCACACATTGGGCATGCATTAGAATTGATTCAAGCGGATTGCGCGGCGCGCTATCAGCGCTTGATTGGTAACCAAGTTTTTTTTGTGACTGGCACAGATGAAAATAGTTTAAAAAATGTTTTATCTGCGGAAAAAGAAGGCATTTCAGTTAAAGATTTGGTTGATAAAAATTCTAAACATTTTCAAGACTTAAAAGAAGCATTAAACTTATCTTTTGATGATTTTATCAGAACTACTCAATTGCGTCATGTGGAGGGCGCGCAAAAAATATGGCAGAATGCCAGTCAGGATATTTATAAAAATACCTATCAAGGATTATATTGTGTGGGGTGTGAGGATTTTTATAAAGAAGAAGATTTAGTTAATGGCTTATGCCCAACTCATAAAACTAAGCCGGAAATTATTCAAGAAGAAAATTATTTCTTTAAACTTACTGATTATCAAAAACAATTGGAGAATATTTATAATGAAAATAAAATTGAGATTTATCCGGAAAGTCGTAAGGGCGATGTTGCTAATTTTTTAAAAAGCGGATTATGGGATTTTAGCATTTCCCGTTCGCGGGCTCGGGCTCATAATTGGGGAATTCCCGTGCCGGGTGATGATAGCCAAGTAATTTATGTTTGGTTTGATGCTTTGTGCAATTATATTACAGTTTTGGGTTATGCCAAAAACTCGCCGATTTATCGGGCTTGGTGGGAAGATGAATCAACCGAGGTTTGGCATTTTATCGGAAAAGATATTACCAAGTTTCACTGTATTTATTGGCCGGCTATGCTGATATCGGCAAAAATCAGAATACCGAGCAAGGTGATTATTCATGGTTTTGTTACGGTAGAGGGACAAAAAATTTCTAAATCTTTAGGCAATACTTTTGATTTATTTGAATTGGCCAAGGAATATGGTTCTGATGTTTTGCGTTATTTTATTTTGCGTGAATTTTCTTTAGCGCAAGATGGAGATTTTAATAAAAAATCTTTATTGGAAAGATATAATAAAGAATTAGCTAATGGTTTAGGTAATCTTTTAAGTAGGGTGACAACTTTAATTGAAAAAAATGGAGGGAAGATAAAAATAGAAACAGATTTATTAGGAGAACAAATAAAAAATGTTTGGAAAGATTATAATGAGGCATTTAAAGAATTTAGGTTTAATTTAGCGGCTGATAGTTTTTTACGTTTAGCGGGGGTAGGCGATACTTTTGTGAATGAAAAACAGATTTGGAAGATTGAAAATAAGGAAGAATTAAATCAATACCTTTCTTCTTTGTGGATGCTTTTGGCCAATTTGAGTTTATTGATTGAGCCGTTTATGCCGGAAGCCAGCAAGAAAATTAAAGAATCCTTAGGCGTTAAAGATGAAGACAGATTAGAATGGAAAAACAAAGAATTTTCGGTGAAAAAAATTCCGTCTCTTTTTCCAAGAAAGTGATGAACCGGGTAGTAGAATTTCAAAAGCCACCGAAGATGGCAAGGAAACTTGATATAAGCTAAAAAGGTCTGAGTAAAAATAAATTAATCAAGAAATTTCAGAGAGTTTATAATAGCAATTTGAAATTTCACTACCCGGTGAAACCATTTTTAATTGATAGTCATTGTCATTTGCAATTTAATGCTTTTAATCAAGATAGATTAGAGGTTATTAATCGTATGCGTCAAGAGAATATTAGTGGGATTATTATTGGTGGGAATTATGAGGAATCACAACAAGCTATAGAATTAGCGAAAAAAGAAAATTTTTTTGCAAGTATTGGTTTACATCCGATTCACGTGGAAGAAATCAATGATGGATTTCAGGGTGTGGTAAAAGCGGAAAAATTTAAAAGGGAGAAGTTTATAGAATTTTTGAAAAACCCAATTGTTAAAGCTATTGGTGAATGTGGCTTAGATTTCTTTCATTTACAAGATGAGAGTAAAAAACAAGAACAAAAAGAAATTTTTCAAGCGCAAGTTGATTTAGCTCAAGAATTTAAAAAACCTTTAATTTTACACATTAGAGATAAAGGTGATTTTATAGCGTATAATGATATTTTAGATATTTTGCAAGAAAAAAAATGTTTTGGAGAAAATATTGGAGTGGTTCATTTTTTTAGCGCTAACTGGGCTACAGCCAAAAAATTTTTAGATTTAGGATTTTATTTATCCTTTACCGGAGTAATTACTTTTACCCATCAATATGACGAGGTGATAAAAAATGCGCCCATTGAAAGGTTGTTGGTAGAAACCGATAGTCCATATGTGGCGCCGGAGCCGTTTCGAGGAAAAAGAAATGAACCAATTTTTGTGGAGTATGTTGCTAAGAGATTATCCGAGTTGAAGGGCATTTCTTTAGAAGAAGTAGCTCAAATTACTACGAAAAATTGTATGGAGTTATTTGGTTTAAATTTTTGATTTTTTGACATTCTCACATTCTTGAGAATGTGAGAATGTCATGAGTAACGGCTCATCCGCCTTGGGCGACTGAGCCGTTCAAAATATAGATAAATAAACACTATTTATTCTCAACGGCTCATCCTCCGCCAGCTAGCGAATTAGACGGTTGAGCCGTTCGGTTTTCACTCTTTTTTATCACTTCATTATTTTATACTATAGTATAAAATAATGAAGAGGAGGGTTTTGTGGTTTTTTTAAAAAGATGAAATTTGTGATATAATAAAGATATGAAATTCTAATCTGCCTCATCGGCGAACCAATAATCAATAACCAATAATCAAAATGAACCAAGTAGAAGTTTTAATATTCAAACCCGAAGCCATAAAAAATCCTAATATTCCCACCTGCGTCAAGGCTCCTGCCTTCGCTACCTCCTTCGCTAAAGCTATGGAGGTCAAGAAAGCTTCGGCGGGCAAGTCGGCGGATAGGCAATTTCCAATGTCAAATCAATGTCAAAAATCCTAAATCCAAATAACGTTTTGACATTTAATCATTAGTTCGCCAATTGGCGAATTTGTTTGAAATTAGATATTTGTAATTTGTCATTAAAAAAATCACGCATATCAACGTGATTTTTTATTTTAAATATTGTAATAAACTCCTTCCTTTCATTTCCGGTGGGACGGGGATTTCCATCAATTCCAGAATAGTGGGGGCGACATCGCAAATTACTCCTAAAGTTCTATTTTCTTCTGCGGTTATTTGCGCATCTGTCTTTTCTTTTTTTAATTTGAATCTTTCGGACACTAAATAAAAAGGCACAGGATTGGCGTTGTGTTCTGTTTCTTTTTCGCCGGTTATCGGGTTATACAGTTTTTCCGCATTGCCGTGGTCAGCGGTAATAATTAAATCCACTTGGAATTTTTTTATAGTTTCCAATATTTTAGATAATTGTCCATCAACAATTTCAATGCCTTTGATGGTGGCGTTGTAATTTCCCGTATGGGCTAAAGTATCGGGGTTGGCATAATTAAGAGCAATAAAATCATAAATGCCTTCGTTAAGAGCAGTAATAAGGCGGTCGGTAATTTCAGGCGCGCGCATTTCCGGGGAATCATCCAAATGTACAGTTTCTTTGGAGGGAACAAGAACGCGGAATTCATTGGGAAAAACTTTATCAACTAAACAATTAAAGAAATAAGTAAGATGATAAAATTTTTCCGTTTCTGCGATTTTTAATTGTTGCATATTCAAATTACTTAAAATTTCAGTAATTCCATTATTTACTTTTTCCGGCGGGAAAGCCACATCAGCGTTAAAAGTGTCATCATAATTAGTCATGGTGGTGATTTTTAAATTGTTTAAGGGCTTTCTTTCAAATTCTTGAAAATCTTTTAAGGCGAAAGGAGCGGCAATTTGTCTGATGCTGTCTTCGCGAAAATCCAAAAAGATTAAACTGTCATTATCCTGAATTAAATGGGGTGTTTCCGATTTTTCCGCATTGAAAATTAAAGTCGGTTCCACAAAGGGGTCGGACATATCTTTTGCGTAATGGCCATCAAGCAGCGCTAAGGGGTTTGGAGCTTTGCGTCCTTCGCCTTTAGTAATTAAGTTGTAATATTTTTGAGTTACTGCCCAATTTTTTCTGCGGTCCAAGGCATAATATCTTCCGGTTAAACTGGCTAATTCGCCTACGCCGAATTTCTTTAAATCATTTTGCAGTTTTTCCACCATTGATTTAGCTGATTGCGGTGGGCTGTCCTTGCCGTCAGTAAAAAGATGAAAGAATAATTTGGGGCATTTTTTTATGGATGCTAATTTAATTAAGGCTTGCAAATGTTCATAAGAAGAATGGACATTCCCAGAAGAAAGTAATCCTAAGATATGGACGTTGGAATTATTATTGATTCCATGATTAAAAGCTTCATTAAGGGCTTGGTTTTTGAAAAAATCCCCGTTACGCACGGCTAAACTGATACGGGGGTAGTGTTGATAAATAACACGGCCAGCGCCTAAGGTAAGATGACCCACCTCACTATTACCGGCTTCATTCCAGGGTAGGCCAACGGCAATTCCGGCTGATTGCAAAGAAGCAGTCGGATAATTTTTTTTGATATAATCGATGGTTGGAGTTTTAGCGCGATAGATAGCATTAGAATCGTCTTTGTGCCCAATGCCCCAGCCATCCAAAATAATTAAGACGCAAGTTTTTTTTGTCATTAATTAACTTCGCTTAAAAGTTGAGTAAATTTTTGACTATACTCATCAGCTGATTGAATTTCTTTTTTGATTAGTTCAATCAATTGGTTTAAATCTCTTTTGATTTCATAATATTCTCCCCCTAATTGAGATTCATATTTTTGAGCTAATTCAGCTAAGATGATATCCAATCCGCTACCGTAATTAATCAGGTGGCCAATGGCTTCAATCTGATAGCCAATAGCTTGTTCAATTTTTTGACGTTTTTCCGTTTCGGAAAAATTAGTGGATAATTTGGTTAATTCTTTTAATTGTTCAGTGAGGGCCATAGCGGTTTTATTAATTTTTTCGTTATTATTTTTTTCTTCCACAATTAATTCTAAAGCATTCTTAAAATTATAATTCTTTTGATTCTCCTCAATTAATTGGAAACGCTCATTGCTAGTAGATGCTAAGACATCAATTTCTTTAATAAGATTATTTATTTTTTCTCCTGTAGCAGAAAATTTTTTAGAATTAGCGCTGGAACTTCCAACAATTAAAAATGCCACTCCGGCTACAACTAAAATCGGCGCGATAATGAAGAGATATTTTTTCAGTTCCTTTTTCTTCATAATGTTTTTATCTTAGCATATCTTTGGTAAAAAGTGAACCCCGCACCTTTTGTGGATTACTTTCGTTTTTGTCCGCCCATAACGGACTTATTCACAAAAGGTGCGGGGTGATATTTATTGCATGTGTTGAAATGTGAAAAACCAAGGTATATGTATAACTGCCTTGATTTTTTTCTTATTAGTAGTAAAATCAAAAATATACTATGAAATCACCTGAATATATTACACACGGCACAAGTTCTGAGGGAGATGCCGAAAAAATAATGGAGAAGGGATTTTGGGTGCAGGAAGGTCGTGCCACTGTTTCAGGAGATTTAATTTATGCCTTTGAGTGGGCAACGAAACAAGAACGAAGAAAAGGAAGTAAAAGTGGGAGTGAAATTAGCGAGGAAGAAAAGGGGCGAATGGTAATAATGAAAGTGCCAGAAGATAAGTCGGTTGATTACGCAACACACACAGGCATTGAAGTTGACGAGTCTTCAAAAGAAATCACGGGCTATTCTTCAAAGTATGAATCTGGCAGAAAACAGCTCGCAATTTACGATGAGGGAGATGTTGTTAAAAAAAGAGAAAAAATTGAGCAAGCCAAAAAAGAGTTAAAAGAAATTGATGCTCAATTTTCCGCTTTTTTTAAAGAAAATAATATTGACTCCAACCAAATCAAATCTAGAGAGGATTTAGTTGAGGCGATAAAACCTTTTGACATTGAAAAGAAAATTGAGATTTTGAAAAAAGCTGAAGAATTGGGAAAACAACGAACAGAAAAGAAAAAGATTACCGAGCTAAATATTGTTATCTCGCAAGAAAATATTTTGATGAGTATTGTTCCAACAGCAGAGCTTGGAGAGAAACTTGGCGAACTTTCTCAAAAAATAAGGAATTTAGAAGCAGTTGATCTGGAAAATTTTACTGAAGAACTTTCAAAAATTATCAGTGGTAACAAGGAAAATTTTTTTGCCTCTGGTTTAGATGTGCAGGAAGTTGTCGGAAATCTTTTGTCCTCAACAATGGAAACTGAGGTTATAAATATAGTTAGGTCGCTCTCTATGGATGTAAAAAGGGCACGGGGATATGAAATATATAATCGTGGTAAAGATGAGGTAAAAGAAAAATCTATTGATAAAGAAGTCTTGAAACGGAAATTGGAGAAGATTCAATCTATTATTGAGGATGAGAATTTTGATATCGGAATGGAAAATCTTAACAGATATATTAAAATTAATGTTAGAAATTTTTTAAAAGAATTAGAATAGATTGTTTAATGACGAAAATTTTTTTGTTTTACTCATTAAGGTTAAAAAAGTAAAAATTATGAGTAAGTTTAAGGTTTAGCATATTGTTTATTTTATTATTATTTTAATATTTATAAATATTTTTATGGATATATTTAAAGAAAAACAATCAAAATCAGAAGATATTAAAAGAAAGCGGCAAGAACATGATGAAAATATAAGTATAGAGTTTTTAGCGGAAACTTTGAAAACTAAAATTGTAAAAAATGGAGGAGAATTTTCAGAAACAATATCAATAACTCCCGAGGGTAAATTAGAATTAATGGATTCTGAAGGGAAATTGAAATCATTATTTGTTCACTTTGCAATAGAAGGGCCAGAGGAATTGTTTAAGATTGCTGAGGTGGTACAAGACAAATTTCCAGAGTTAAAATTTCATTTTGAACGAGACCATGAGGGGCATTGGATAAAATATACTATAAATATGTTATCTTCACCGGAAAATAATTTTTTTGAGTTAGATAAAATGCAGGAAGCATTTAATGAGGCGGCAGAAAGGCTTGAGTCTGCCCTAGATTATGATGAAGTTATGTCGTTATGGGCTAATGATATTGGGCGTGATTCTGAAAAAATATCTACTTTTTTAAATAAAAATAAAAAAAGGTTATCCCCAGAGGCTATATTTTTTCTTAACGCAGCAATTTATTTAAGAATGGTACGTGAAAAGCATCGTGAGGCAAGGTCTTGACATTGATTTTTATTTGGCTACAATGGATTATAGGTATAAGATATAAGTAAATAAAAAATATCAGTACAATTTAATTACGCTTCACACTTGCAAAATGGAAGCCAGTGATTAGCAATAACAATTTCTTTTAATTGTTGCTAATCACTGGTTTCTTAATCTAAGAAATCACGCGAAGAACTTTGACAATTGAGAATTAAATATGAAACAATATTTTTTCATTGTTTCGTGCTATTTAAGTTTGTACTCTTTAATTAGTAAAACTAGTTCAAGTCTTTTTATGAGGATTTGATCCTGGTCCAGGATGAACGCTGGCGGTGTGGATAAGGCATGCAAGTCGCACGGACATATTTGTGATTACATCAATAATATGTTAGTGGCGAACGAGTTAGTAATACCTTGGTACATACCTCGAAGTCTGGTATAGCTCGCCGAAAGGCGGGGTAATTCCAGATAGTTCCCCCACCACTTTTGTTTATGACTTTATTTTTATTTTTGTTGGTTCATGAAATATGAATTTAACAGTTTAAGATAATTGTGGTAGATAAAAGTGGTGGGGGATAAAGGCGTAAGCCGCTTTGAGATTGGCCTAGGTCCTATCAGATTGTTGGCGGGGTAATTGCCCACCAAGTCTACGACGGGTAGGGGAGCTGAGAGGCTGTTCCCCAACGGGGACACTGAGACACGGGTCCCACTCCTACGGGAGGCAGCAGTCGAGAATATTCGGCAATGGGCGCAAGCCTGACCGAGCGACACCGCGTGCAGGAAGAAGGTCTTCGGATTGTAAACTGCTTTTATTAGGGATAAACCCAGCTCAAAGTCTATGGCTTTGAGCTGGGAATAACCAATAACCAATTTCTAATAACCAATAAATTTTTTAATTTTTTAATTTTTCAAAATTAAATTTGATAATTAAAATTTGAGAATTAATTGGAAATTGATAATTGAGATTTGGAATTTCCAGATCAAAAATGTAGTTTTTGAGCTGGGGTGATCGTACCTAGTGAATAAGGGGCTGCTAACTACGTGCCAGCAGCCGCGGTAATACGTAGGCCCCAAGCGTTATCCGGATTTATTGGGCGTAAAGGGTGCGTAGGATGTCTAATGCGTCTTGTTTTAAATTCTCAGGCCCAACCTGGGCATTGGGCAGGATACGGTTAGACTAGAGGGTGCTAGAGGTTGCTGGAACAGCCGGTGTAGGGGTGAAATCCGTTGATATCGGCTGGAACACCAAAGGTGAAGACAAGCAACTGGGGCATTCCTGACTCTGAGGCACGAAAGCGTGGGGAGCAAAAAGGATCGCTCGCTTTTCAATTTTTCAAATAGATTGTTTTGATTAGACAAACAATACTCGCTTCATGACGAAAAATTTCAAACTCGCCCTGAAATCTCAGGGCTCAAACAGTGAAATTTTTCTGTTTTGCTCGTTTGTTTGTAACTAATCTCCACAAATATTTTCAAAATTGAAAAACTCGCTTAAAAGAAAAGCGAGTGCGACGCAAGGGTCGCGCGCAATTAGGTCCCGTCTGGCAGTAATGCCGGAATGTAAATTTGGCTATATCGGTGAAAACCCTTAATGATAAGGACAATACCGAGGGAAGCTTAAAAATGATTGAAAATTCAAAAATTTTTATAGCCCCGTAGAGACTATACGCCGAACTCCGAATAAAAACGGAGGATGATATAGTCCGAACTGCATGGTAACATGCAGAATGCGACAGAAATGTTCGCATCGCGTAATTGAGAATTGGGATTTGGTAATTGAAAATTTCAATTTTATTACGCAGTAACAAAATTGTAGATACCCTTGTAGTCCACGCCCTAAACAATGGATACTAGCTGTCTCGAGTATCGACCCTCGGGGCGGCGAAGCTAACGCGTTAAGTATCCCGCCTGGGAAGTACGGCCGCAAGGCTAAAACTCAAAGGAATAGACGGGGACTCGCACAAGCGGTGGATCATGTGGTTTAATTCGACGGTAAACGAGGAACCTTACCAGGGTTAGAAATGCCGATGACGTTCCGGTGAAAACTGGAATTTCTTTACTGACGTCGGCACAGGTGCTGCATGGTTGTCGTCAGCTCGTGGCTTGAGTTGTTCCCTTAAGTGGGGTAACGAGCGCAACCCCTGTTCTGTGTTGCAAGTGTCACAGAAGACCGCCCAGCCGAAATCGCATTTACTTCGTAAATGCTAAGTTTAAAATTAAAAGTTCAAAGTTAAAAATGAAGGTAGTCGTCTATGGCGACTCTTTCTAAATTTTGATTTTTACATTTTGATTTTTGAATTTAGTGTTGAGCGAAGCGAAATGCGTTTTCGGCTGGGAGGAAGGCGGGGATGACGTCAAATCAGCATGGCCCTCTGATACCCTGGGCTACACTCATGATACAATGGCTGATACAAAGAGTTGCCAAATCGCAAGATGGAGCTAATCTCAAAAAATCAGCCCCAGTTCGGATTGGGGTCTGCAACTTGACCCTATGAAGTTGGAATCGCTAGTAATCGCGCATCAGCTATGGCGCGGTGAATACGTTCTCGAGTCCTGTACTCACCGCCCGTCACACCAAGGGAGCCGGGAAAGCTTAAAGTTCGTTCTGCGGATTAGAGCTAGCTCGGTAACAAGGGTGAAGTCGTAACAAGGCACCGGTAGCGGAAGCTGTCGGTGGATCATTAAAATAAGAAACGCTTCAATTCTTTTAGAATTGTAAGCTTCTAGGTTGATTATTATTAACTTCGGTTGGTAATAAAACTCCAAAGTATATTAGAGTTAACTGCGGGGTTGGCACGAAACGATGAAAAAGTGTTGTTTTTAGTGAATATCCACCCAGTCAAATTTTTATTTGACGGGGGAGATATCCACACGTAGAGTTTGTTTGTTTTTCTATTTTTTCGTATAATTTAATAAGAAACTAATTTATGGATACAAATCTTAAAGTTTTATTAGTAGAGGATGACCCATTTCTATCTAATCTTTTAAAAGTTAGATTACAAAAGGAAAATGTGGACGTTACTTTAGCCAGAGACGGGGAAGAGGCCTTAAAGAAAATAGAAGAGGAAAGACCCGGTTTAGTTTTGTTAGATTTAATTCTGCCTAAAAAAAGCGGATTTGAAATTTTAGAAAAGGTTTCTAATGACCCGCAGTTAAAAGACATGCCGGTAATCATTATCTCCAATTTGGGTCAGACCAGTGATATTCAAAGAGGCAAAGAATTGGGCGCTGTTGAATATTATGTTAAAGCTAAAATTTCCATAGATGATTTAGTCGATAAGATAAAAACTTTTTTGAGCACAAAATAAGAAAGCGATGCCAATATATACGCTTCGCTATATAATCTTGCTCGGTCGTAAAGTAATAATTGATATTCTTACTTTACTCCCT
>CAZTRS010000024.1:0-10953 GCA_964616795.1 uncultured Candidatus Saccharibacteria bacterium | reverse complement strand
TTTTTCCTGCGCCGTTCTCCCTCCAAAAATCTTTTTTGCAATAAATTCCAGTAATTTATAAAAGATGTAGAATACGCAAGCCACTAAAAAAACGCACAAGAATATTTTTCCCATCATCTTTCCTCCTTTGCCAAGCCGTCTTTAGCATAGGCTGGCTTCGCTTCGCTGTAGTTTTAACATAAGCGAGTTTGTTTTTTAAAATTCCAAATAAACATTAACATATAAATCTAAAAAAGGCAAATATTTTCAACAACTTGCAATTTTTATTTATTTTGGTATAATAATATTGGTTTAAAAATTAACAATTTAATCCTCCGTTGCTAAAGCTATGGAGGACAAGAAGGGAGGAGAAGATGAAAAAAACGATGACTTTTATGCCTATTTGGTTTGCCAGATTAAAAACTTGGATTAATAAAGCTATTCAAAGAATTGGTGAAAAAGAAAATCTTTGCTGCAATTGTGACAGATGGAATACTTGTCGTGAATTCAAGGTATTTAAAAAAATTAAGAAAAAATTTGGAATAAACTTTATAATTACTCGCTGCAAAAGATTTCAGAATGATGTTAATAGTAAAATTCGTCATCGTATCCAAAGTAAAGAATTTTTTGGAGTTTTAGTAAAAATTAATTCCTATACTGAAGGTTTACGAGAGAAACAATGCCTGTGCATTAATAACTGCTGTAATTTGAATATCAAAGACCGCGAAAGAAATTGTCCGGCAGCCAACGCTCTTTATGATGCTTGTGTCAAATTCAATACGGCCACAATCGTATTTGATTGTCCAATTTGGGATACCCCTCAAAAAATGGGATAGAAAATGACAGATATAAAACAAATAAGTGATGAAATACTGAATTTTCTAAAATCCAGTAAAATTCACAAAGAAACCTGCGATAATGTTGTTAAACATTTAAGAATTATCTTTCCCGATGAATTTTTTGGTAATAAGTATAATACCGCTATTAAAGAATTGATAGAATCTAAAAAAATAACTACTGTAAACTGCGTGCTCTGCCTTAATAAATAATATTTTACCCCAGTCGCCTGCGCGGCTGGGGTTTGCTTTTTTCAAAAATTGATGTAATATCAAAACGGTAGTTTAAAATCTCAACAAAGCCAGCCTACGCTAAAGCTACGGCATGACAAGGGAGGTTTAATGAAAGAATTGACCGAATATTTTATGAAAAATTTCATCATGGAATCAGATTTAATTGAAAATCTATTTTTTAACCAAACGAAACTTCTTTATAATCATCCGTTTAATAAAAACATGGGACATTTTGGCGCTCTTCAATACGCTATAAAAATAGCCGAAAAAAAACACTTTTTAGAACAGTCTGATATCATAAAAATCCAAAAAATGATATTAGAAGAACAAAAAGTCTACAAGGACATATCAGATGCATATATTGGAGAATATAGAAAAATTAATGTAAAAATAAAAAATTCCAATATTGTTTTCCCTCATTTTACGCAAATTCCTTCGCGCATGAAAAATTTTGCAAGAAAAGTCAATCAATGGCAAACATCCATCGGCCGACACTGCAAAGAACAAAATATAGAAATCATTGGACGTTTTCACCATATGCTTGAAAGCATTCATCCTTTCGCCGATGGCAATGGTAGGACCGGACGCCTCATCGCTCTATATATGATTCTTTTTGTGGGATTAGAACCATTTATTTTTACCAGCGCAGATAAAGAAGAAAACTACTATCCGGCCTTTGAACATAGAAATAAAATGGCTTCTTATTTTGTAAAAAAATACCGAGAAGAAAAAGAAAGATTAAAAAGAAAAGAAGAAATAAAAATTCTCCCTCTCAAATCTCATTATCAAGAAGGAAATATTTAAAAAATAAACACCCCCGCTACGGCAGGGGTGTTTTTTACAATTAAAAATTTTTATATTAATAAATAATTTTTTGGCTATAAATAAAAATCCCGTACGATTTGTCCGTAATGAATCCCTGGCGAAGCCTACTCTCCCAGCCGTGTTCGGGCTAGTACCATTAGCATTCATTGCTTTCACTTCCGTGTTCGGGATGGGAACGGGTGGTGCACAATGAATTGAATCACCAAGAAATCACTAGGGACAAATCGTACGGGAAAACAAATTTTAAACAAATGAACAAAATAATATCAAAGTTATATCATGTAGTATTTCTCATCGAGGCGAAACTACCCAATTAGTACTTCTCAGCTGAAACCCTTGCGGGCCTTACACTTGAAGCCTATCAACCTAGTCATCTCCTAGGGGGTAATGATACCTAATCTTGGGGTGGGCTTCGCGCTTAGATGCTTTCAGCACTTATCCCGACCGAATAATAGCTACTCGGCAGTTCCTTTGGTAAGAAAGCCGATAGACCAGAGATTCGTTCAACCCGGTCCTCTCGTCACATAATCCTCTATCACTAAAGGTGTAGACTATATCTTCACCCGAATTATTTCGGGTGGTGGCATGTTACCTATCGCTACAA
Source organism: uncultured Candidatus Saccharibacteria bacterium (assembly GCA_964616795.1). Classification (GTDB taxonomy): domain Bacteria; phylum Patescibacteriota; class Minisyncoccia; order UBA6257; family JAAZHW01; genus DAONDV01. The sequence goes on along the minus strand of CAZTRS010000024.1, from coordinate 8,475 downwards.
AGCAATAAGTCTCGTCATATAGACTCAGTCGTTACGGGGTCAAACCAAAAATACTTAAAAAATCTTCTGTTTTTTTCTTAGTTTTAGTTGTATAATTATTATTTTGAATAATCATTATACAATTTATAATTTTTAATAATTCTTTTTTAGCAATCTTTTTCTTATTATTTTTCAATAATAATTCTAAAGCTTTTTTTATAGCCACTGCTTGATGTTTCTTAAATTTTATATATGGCAATAAACAGTTGATTATTTTTAAAACTTGTTTAAAACCATTTATTCTTAATTCAGTCATGCCGTCATTTCTTCTGGATATATAACCTATTTTCAGTATTTTTTTAATCCAAAACAAATATTTTTCATGACGACTGTCTTGATAAAAACAGATAGTTGCCATAATTCTTTGTTTTGATTTTCCATCTTTTCTTTTCTTTATTTGTAGCATTAAACTGCCGTCTCCATCTAAGAAACCTGCTATATAAGCTAAATGTATTTTTGATTGACTTCCCACGGTATTGTCTTATAATCTTTGGTCCTCAAGTAAATTGTACTATTATCAACGGACCGTTGTCAATAATAGCTATCAACGGATTCAAAAATTAATAAGATTCCACCGTTATAAGCCACGTTGTCAATCGCCATTACTGGCGAAAGTAGCAAAATTTTACTAGGGTCGAATTCCCTCAAGTATCAAACGCCTACGGCAGGTAGAGACCAACCTGTCTCACGCATTGTCTCTCACTTATTACTAAGTGTATTGGACTATATCTTCATCCTTCAACTTCGTTCAGGATAAATCCTAAAACAAAATATAAAGGAGGCTAACGTCTAGTCTCTACGGGCTTTTTCATAACAATAAAAAATTCCCTCGGTATTGTCCTCATTTTATAGTAGGATTTTACCGATATTAGTTAGCGTGGAACATAAGAATTACTTCTTATGACCGCCGTGATGATGTCTTATCCTCGGATTTAAACCGTTCATGCGCCAATATAATTTTGGTAATTTTTTTGTACACAAAATTAGCACATAAACGGTTTAAACCCAGCTCGCGTATCTTTTTAATTGGCGAACAGCCAAACGCTTGGGACCTTCTCCAGCCCCGCGCTAAGATGAGCCGACATCGAGGTGCCGAACCGTACCGTCGCTATGGACGCTCGGGTACGACTAGCCTGTTATCCCCGGGGTAGCTTTTGTCCGATGTCTTCAACCTTTCTATAAAGTGTTGTCGGGTCACTAAGTTCTGCTTTCGCATCTCAATTCGCATAGTAATACGAATCGTTCTAATAAAAAACTATTAGAAGCTCGACTTGTAAGTCTCGCAGTTAAGCCAGCTTTTGCCTTTACACAATCAGCGCGATTTCCATCCGCGCTTAGCTGACCTTTAAACTCCTCCGTTACTCTTTTGGAGGATTCCGCCCCAGAAAAACTGCCCACCAAGCACTGTCTTTTATCGTTTTTGCCGATAAAGTTAGAGCTTAAATTATTAAAGAACGGTATTTCACTGTCGGCTCCACCCCACCCGAAAGCAGGGCTTCAAAGCCTCCCGTCTATACTACGCATTAACAATCTAAGACCAATACCAAGATGCAGTAAAGCTCCCGGGGTCTTTTCGTCTTGCCGTAGGTACCCAGCGTCTTCGCTGGAATCGCATTTTCACCAGGCTTTTCCTTGAGACAGTCCCCAACTCGTTACGCCATTCATGCACGTCGGAACTTACCCGACAAGGAATTGCGCTACCTTTGGACGATTATAGTTATCGCCGACATTGACGAGGGCTTAAATCAGTCGGCATGTCACCTTGCGGCAACACACTGCCAATCTTGACCTTCTCGCATCGGTCAGGCGTCAGCTCCTATACATCCTCTTGCGAGTTAGCAGGAACCTGTGTCTTTATTAAACAGTCGGTTGGGGGTCTTTAGCTGCGGCCCAAACCACTGCTCTGCAGTGGAAGCTCCAAATTACAAGATACAAATTCTAAATTTTAGTTATTGTTTCTTGATTATTGAATTTTCCAATGCAAAGCATTGGCTGGGCAGGCCTTATTGCGAACTTACGGCCGCTTTTTTGCCGAGTTCCTTAAGGAAAAATCACCTGTTCGCCTTGGTATACTCTACCAATCCACCTGTGTCGGTTTACGGTACGGACCTTGATAAATTAAGCTTAGAAGCTTTTCTTGGAAGGCTCTTCATTCAAGTTGCCCGCCGAAGCGGACTTCAATCATTCCAGAAACTTGCTATTAAAAGCAGTTAGACGGATTTACCAATCTAACATTCCTTAGAAAAATAATATCAAACCAATTAGACATTTGAACTTATTTCCTCCGTCACTCCATCGCATTTATCAAAGGGGCCGGAATATTAACCGGCTCTCCATTAGCTGCGGCTTTCGCCATTGCCTTAGGGTCGCCTAACCCGTGGATGATTGACATTGCCACGGAAACCTTGGATTTACGGCGATTTGATTTCTCATCAAATTTGCGGTTACTCATACCAACATTCTCTCTTCTGTATCCTCCACTCGCCCTCTCGGGTCAAGCTTCAGCGAATACAAAATGCTCCTCTACCACTCACGCATCTCACTAAAGTTCGATGCTTAAATCAAAAATCAAATATCAAAAATCAAAATTTAATAAAAGTCTCTGAAAGCGACTACTTTCATTTTTAACTTTGAATTTTAAACTTTTAACTTAGCATATCACCTTGGTGAGATGCGCAAATTCGCGTCTTCGGTGTTGAATTTAGCCCCGTTACATCTTCGGCGCAACCAATCAGTCCGACCTTGCGGTCAGATATGATAGTGAGTTGTTACACACTCTTTAAATGATAGCTACCTCTGAGCTAACATCCTATCTGTCTTCGATTGATAACTACCTTACCTACACTTAACTCAAACTTTGGGACCTTAGACGGCGATCAGGGTTCATGCCCTTTTGACCATGGAGCTTAGCCCCCACAGTCTGACTGCTTATTCGTGATTTTTCGCCATTCGGAGTTTGACTAAGAAGTCGAGGTTTCCCCCTTTACTTCTCAACCAGTAGCTCTACCTGCAAAAAAATAAAATAAGCGCTAGTCCTAAAACTATTTCGAGGAGAACCAGCTATTACCAGGCTCGATTAGCTTTTCACTTCTTACCTCAGTTCATCCGAAGGTTTTGCACAACCAACCGGTTCGGTCCTCCCCCCACCTTTCGATGGGGTTCAACCTGACCAAGGTAAGCTCGCTCTGGCTTCGGGTCGTATAAACACTACCTACAAATTACTTTTATTCGATTCCGTCTCCGAATAAACGAAGAAAGAATCGAAAAAAGCAAGATGTAAACGCATATTAATACTCGGTTTCCCTGCGACTACTCTGCCAAAGGCAGATTAATCAAGCAGTGTCCACACACTCGTTGGTTCATTCTTCAATAGGCACACTGTCGTCCACGTAAAGCGGACTTCAATTCCTTGTAAACACATGGTTTCAGATACTATTTCATCGGCCTCACCGGCCTACTTTTCACCTTTCCCTCACGGTACTTGTTCACTATCGATCATCAAATATATTTAGCCTTAGCTGATAGTTCAGCTGACTTCCTTCAAAGTTGTCTTTTTTTGAAGTACTTAAGAATAGCAAAAGAGTAAAGATTATTTTTACTTACAGGGCTATCACCTCCTCTGGCTCCATTTTCCAATGGATTCAATTAATAATCTTTTATTTTTAACTCTTCCTGATTAAACAGAATTGCTACCTTGTAACCCCGAAACTTTCTTGATTGCTCAATAGGTCTCGGTTTGGGCTCTTTCCTTTTCGCTCGCCGCTACTTGGGAAATGAATTCAAGAGTAGAATGTAGTAAGTGAAAAATAGTAAACTACTTTCCACCGCCAACATTCTACATTTGAAAATTTGTTTCTTTTCCTCCGCTTACTAGAATGTTTTACTTCAGCGGGTATACCACGTTACTTATTAACAGTAACGCTCACATTGTTTGACAATGCGGGGTTTCCCCATTCGGAAATCTCTGGATCATAGGTTGCTAAGCACCTCCCCAAAGCTTATCGCAGCCACGCCACGTCCTTCGTCGCTATTTGATGTCAAGGCATCCACCATGCGCCCTTAACTCGCCTCGATGAGAAATATTACATAATTACTTTTATACCTACTTTGATACCTCACTCTGACAAAATGTCAGAGCCACTTTAATTGCTCAAAATTAAAGTGTTACTCATTTATTTAATTTTCAAACTGCTATCCATTCATCCTCTCATCTTTTCTGAATTCATCTTTCCTTAAAGATAAATTATTCTAATCAGAAAAGATGAGAGGATTAACTTTCGGCAAATAATAAAAAACATTTTTTATTATTTGCCGTGAGTCAATTTTTTAAATTAAAAACCGCTTCGATAAGGAAGCGGCCATCATAGCGCAAAAATCGGTTAGCTGATGCTTCCTTGAGTTTGTGATATGTTGTTTAATCTATTCATCGTGTTGTTATCTTATTATTTAATAATGGCCCTGTCAAGTGTGGATAATACCTGGATAACCTCCCTCATTAGAAATTCGTCAAAGTTCTAATAAACACAGAGATTATAAAGCGATTCGCCTACGGCTTATCTTATCTTTATTCTGAGACTTCATTCAATTTCTAACGGGGCAAGCCCACCCAAAACCATCATAATTACTCCCCTATTATACACGATTTTAATACGGAGCTATTGATAAAATCTTAGAATTGATTAATATAAGGTCAGAAGCTTTAAAAATCATTTCATGGGAGGAAAAAATGGCAGAATTAAGTGAGCATTTTTGCACGATTTGCGGTAAACCAAAAAATGACCCCAAAGCTATAACTTGTGAACACCCACAATGTATTAATACGGTATTAGAATGCATTGAAGGAGAAGGACAATTTTCGTTAGTAGCCAAAAATAATAATATTAAAACACCGGAAGAATTAAAAAAACATTTTAAGCAAGTCCGCGATTTAAAAATAGATGTGGAATGTATGTTAGAAATCATGGATATTAAGAAATTAAGGGAATCTTTAACGTCAGCGCTTTCAGTTTTAAACACGGAAGATTTGCAAAAAACTATTGATGAAATAAAAATTGATACGGAAAATTTAGATTAAAAATCAAACAAAAAACCCGCCTCTTCGGCGGGTTTTCATTTTCAAGAAATTACCTTTCTTCAATTCTCTCTCTAAATTTATCAATTAAATAAGAAGCATATTCTTTTCCACCCAAACCAAAAGCAATACCACCGCCAATCGCAATCATTGCGATAAAGCCGGTAATCAAAGTATTAATAATAGAAACTGCCAATCCTAATTGAAGTAAAGCGGCAAAAAATCCAAATATTAATACTGACCACCAAGTAATAGCTGCCAACAACTTGGAAGAATAAAGCTTAGCACTCTTCACTGTTCCTAAAACCAAATGGCGCAAGAAATTGCCCAAAATGATTGCTGCTATCATAATCAAGACAGCGATAATAATATTAGGAATATAAAGAAGAACTTCGCTTAAGAAACTCGTTAAACCGTAAAGTTTCAAAATGTCGGCTGCAGCCAAAATAAAGATGATGACTATAAACCATTTTACCAAAGCTCCCAAGAAAGAACCTGAATTTAATTTCCAACCGGCTCTTTCAAAAAAACGATTAATGCCAAGTTTCCCCAATAATTTATCTAATTTAATGGAGCTAATAACTTGAGCCACTAAAGCGCCCAAACCATTGGCAATAATCAAACCAACAAAGAAAACGATTAACGCGCCTAAAAATTGAGGCAAGAAAGTAATGAATCCACTCCAAATAGTCTGGAAGGAGCTCACTAAAATTCCGGCCCATGATTGAACTACCATATTTTTAATTTTTTATAATATATCGACTTAAAAATGTTTTTCGACCTAAATTATTATTTCTTATACTTCTATTATAGCATACCCCGCCCTCCTCGCAAGAAATAATGTGGATATTTCCTAAGCGATAGGATTAACGGGTGGTTTCCCGTTTAAAACAGCCAATATATTCTGCGCGGCCATTTCTGACATTTTAGACCGAGTACCAATGCTGGCTGAAGCAATATGCGGCAATAAAATCACATTATCCAGCTGCGCCAAACCATCGGCTAATTTCGGCTCATTTTCATAAACATCCAGTCCAGCACCGGCAATGACTCTTTCTTGTAATATTTTTACTAAAGCCATTTCATCAATTACCGCTCCGCGAGAAGTATTAATAAGATAAGCGGTCTTTTTCATTAATCTTAGTTCTTTCTCCCCTATTAAATGCTTTGTCTCAGGGGTTAAAGGAACATGAATGCTCACAAAATCGGAATTTTTCATTAAATCTTCCAAAGAAACAAATTGCACTCCAAATTCTTTTTCTGCTGTTTCATTTCTTTTCAAATCATAATAAATAAAATTAACCCCGAATCCATCTCTTAATCTTTTGACGATTTCCGAACCAATTCTACCCAAACCAATAATACCAATAGTTTTATTTCTGACATCAGTGCCCAAAAAAAGCATCGGTCCCCAACCTTCAAATTTTCCCGCGCGTGTATATTTATCAGCTTGCGGAATATTTTGCGCCACCGCAAACAAAAGCCCAATAGTATGTTCCGCTACTGTTTCCGTCAAGACTCCCGGAGTGTTGGTAGTAATAATATTTTTTGCTTTACAATCCTCAATTTTAATATTATCAAAACCCACGGCATAATTCGCCACAATTTTTAATTGCGGACCGGCTGCTTCCAAAATTTCTGCATCAATTTTATCAGTTAATAAAGATAAAATAGCATCAGCGCCTTTTACAAATTCTTTTAACTCCTCGCGAGTCAAAACACCATCCTTAGGACTTACCACGACTTCAAACCCCGCTTGTTTTATTATTTCAATCCCCGCTTCCGGAATTTGACGAGTAACCACTACTTTCATAGTTATAATTTTCAATTTTCATTTCCCAATTTTCATTAAATTTTCAATGTTTCAATTAAAAAACATGTTTGAAAATTAATTAATTGTATCATTCATTAGAAATTGATAATTGTAAATTGATAATTAAAATTTGCGACTTTTAATTTTATGATAAATATAATATCCCACTAATATAACTCCTACTATTACTATAACATAATCAAACTTATGAAAATAGCCCCCTAAAACACCCCAATTTTCACCCAAATAAAAGCCTACCCAAGTTAAAATGCCAGACCAAATTAAAGAACCAATAAAAGTTAAATAAGAAAATTTCCAAAAAGAAACTTTAAAAACTCCAGCCGGAAAAGAAATAAAGGTTCTCACCACAGGAAGCATTCTTGACCAAAAAACAGACACTAAGCCATATTTCTGAAAAAATCTTTCTGCTTTTTCGTAATCACCGCCAAAAAACTTGGATTTTTTGAAAAATCTTGCCAAGGGCTGCCCAACCAGATAAGCAATATAATATGAAATCCAAGAACCGAATAAATTTCCCAGAGCACCAATTAAAATCAAAAGCCAAAGATTAAATCTTCCGCTACTCACTAAAAATCCCGCAAAAGGCATAGTCACTTCCGATGGGATAGGAATATTAGCGCTTTCCAAGGCCATCAACAAAAAAACTCCAATATAACCAATCTTATTGATAACGCTCAAAACAAATAAAGATAAAACTGAAATTATTTTTGAAATCATTGTTTGGTTACCTACCTGCTGGCAGGCAGGTTGATTATTATAATTTGGGTATTTTATTTTGTTCCTCCATAGATAGCTGCTATTTCTGCCTGAGAAAGTGCGCGACTATAAATACGTGGCTCATCAATAATCCCATTAAAAACTTCTAACCTAGAAGTCCCCGTAGAATTAGACCAAGCACCAATCGTTAAAGAACCAGTGGTAATATCTGCCGTTCCAGTCCAATCAGTACTATCACTAGCCACTAACTGACCATCAACATATAATTTAGAAATTCCATTATAACTGATAGTAAATGCTAAATGATGCCAATTATTATCATTTAAAGAAACGCCTCCATAAACATCAACAGAATCAACGGTTTGATCCATAACATAACCCCTGGCATATTGTGTTGAATTAGATAAATAAAGATAATATCTATCTACATTGAAATATTTTGCAAAAATATTTTTTTGTGCTGTGCTACCACCTGAAGAAGCCTTAATCCAAGCCATCATAGTAAAATCATGATTCATTGGATCTAAATTATCATTATCAGACACTCTTATACAACTAGCTACTCCATCAAATTGCAATCCATAATTTATTTTACCTGTTACCCAAACAGGTGTATCAGTTGATGGAAATAAAGTCCCAGTATATCCATATCCACTTGAATCATAAGCAGTTGTTCCTGTCCCTTCATCAAACTTCCAATATCCTACTAATCCTGTATCTTTATAAGGAGCTAATGTAAGATCTGTACCAATTTCATAAGTAGAGTAGGAATCTCCTCCGTCTATGGAGGTTTTATCATCTCCTCCGGAGAGTT
>CAZTRS010000023.1:1863-11107 GCA_964616795.1 uncultured Candidatus Saccharibacteria bacterium | reverse complement strand
TATAATTTAGAAGAAAGAACTGCTAAATTTGGAGAGAATATAATTAAGTTTTGTTAGGGTATTAAAGAAACGGCGATTTCTAAGCCGTTGATTTCTCAATTAATTCGTTCCGGAACAAGTATTGGCGCCAATTATATGGAAGCGAACGCAGCTAGTTCTAGAAAGGATTTTGCTAATAAGATATTTATTTGTAAAAAAGAAGCTCAGGAAACTAAACATTGGTTAAGAATGTTTAAGGAATATGAAAAAGATAAAGAAAATGATATAATGGAATTATGGAAAGAGGCGCAGGAATTGACAATGATATTTCAAAAAATCACAAATACTTTACGTAAATAATTGTTAATTTATTGAAAATTGTAAAATAAAAATTGTTAATTGATACTAAATTTATGATTTATTTAGGCACAGACCATAGGGGTTTTGGACAAAAAGAAGAAATTAAAAAATTCCTTGGAGAACAGGGGATTGCTTTTGAAGATTTAGGGAATCATCAATTAGATTCTAATGATGATTATACTGATTTTGGTTTGGCGGTAGCCAAAAAAATAGCAGAGAGCCCCGATGAAAATCGCGGGATTTTATTTTGTGGCTCAGGTATTGGAATGAGTATTATTGCTAATAGAATTAAAACAGTGCGCGCTGGATTATGCTTATCTCCTTGGATGGCAGAACATGGCAGACAAAATGAAGATATTAACGTTTTAGTGTTAGCTTCCAATTTGACCGACTTGGAAACAAGTAAAAGTATTATAAAAACTTTTTTAGATACGGCCTTTTTGACGACAGAGAATTATATTCGTCGTAAAAAAGAATTAGATGAGGTGTAGAAGTGTAGAGTAAATAATACAAAACATAAAATAATAAGTTACGACATTCTCACATTCTTGAGAATGTGAGAATGTCGTAGGACTAGATAAAATATGAAATTAATTCCTACTATTAATGAGGAGACATTTGAAGAAATAAAACGCAAAATGGAAATTATTGCGCCTTTTACCGATTGGATTCAGATTGATGTGAGTAATAATACTTTTTCTCCCCATATCACTTGGAGTAATCCTCAAGATTTATTAACTATTCAGAATTCATTAAATATAGAAGTACATTTAATGATTGCTGACCCAGAGAATACTTTGGAGGAGTGGTTAAAGATTCCCAATATAAAGAGAGTAATTATTCATTATGAAGCCACGAATAATATTGAAAAGAATTTGGAAATAGCTAAAAAATATGGAAAAGAATTAGGTTTAGCCGTTAATCCTGAAACAAGCTGGGAATTATTAACAAAATATTTGGATAGAATTAAATTTATTCAATTATTGGCTGTTAATCCAGGATTAGCTGGTCAGGAATTTCATCTAAGGATTTTAGATAAAATAAGAACATTGAGAGATTATAAGAAAAATGTTATTATAGAAATAGACGGAGGAGTGAATTTAAATGTTGCTAAATTAGTGAAAGAAGCAGGAGCGGATATTATTAATTCCAGCAGTTTTATATTTAAAAACCCGGATATTCCGGGGATAGTCAGAGCTTTAAAGGAAATATGATTTTAATTTCAAATATCAAATTTCCAATGTCAAAATACGTTGTAGTTAAAAATTATTATTTATGACTATGAAATGTCCGGTCAAATTTGACCCAAAAAAATTAGATGAAGTCGCTCAAAAAATAAGGTGTGATATTGTGGAAATGCTTTTGGAAGCTAAATCCGGTCATTCTGCCGGTTCTTTGGGCATGGCTGATGTTTTTACGGCTTTATATTTTGGCGATATTTTAAATATTGACCCGGAAAATCCTAATTGGGAAGAAAGAGATAGGTTGATATTATCCAACGGGCATATTTGTCCGGTTCATTATGCGACTTTGGCGGAAAGAGGATTTTTTCCGGTAGAAGAATTAAAAACATTAAGAAAATTTGGCTCTCGTTTACAGGGACATCCCAAGGCGGGATTATTACCCGGAATTGATAATTCTTCCGGTCCCTTAGCTCAAGGCGCTTCAGTAGCAGTAGGCATGGCATATGCCGCTAAGATGGATAAAAAATCATGGCAAGTTTATTGTGTGGTTGGAGATGGGGAGCAACAAGAGGGACAAACTTGGGAAGCAGTGATGTTCGCCGGTAAACATAAATTATCCAACCTGACATTTTTAATGGATAGAAATAATATTCAAATTGACGGATTTACTGAAGATGTAATGCCTTTAGAATCCTTAAAAGAAAAATACGAATCATTTGGTTGGCATGTTTTAGAAATTGATGGGCATAACATTCAGGAGATTATTAATGCCGTGAAACACGCCCAATCAATTTATGAAGAGCCGGTAATGATTATTTGTCATACTATTCCGGGCAAGGGAGTTGATTTTATGGAATGGAAACCGGAATGGCATGGAAAAACTCCTAATAAAGAAGAAGCAGAAACAGCCTTAAAACAAATACGCAGTTTAGGTGGTAAGATTTCCAGTGAAGCGGAATAAAAAATCCGCCCCCACAAAGGCAGAGCGGATTTCATTCAGTAACTGAATATTTTTGGAAATTAAATGGTGAGGAAAAAACAGATTGAAAAATCTACAATGATAATTCCTATCATTACAGCGATAAAATTAATCAAACCATTTTTATTGGGTGAAAGAACTATTGAATCTACGCCGATTTTTATCAGAAAGATACCAAGTGCAAACAAAATAATTAAGGCAGAGAAGGAATCATTTTCCATACTTTGTCTCCGTTAAGGATAATCCAATGACAACCGAAAGTAAGCATCAATAAGGAAATTAAAGCACAGACAATGTAAAATAGACGGATGAACCATCTTTTATCCATTTTGAAAATAGTTGCTATAACAAGCAGAATACATAAAAATATAATTAAAAAAGCGAGCGGATAGAGATAGTAACTAAAAAGAGTGTTAAAATTCATTTTCTCCTCCATATAAATTAATATTTTAAGCCACTAATTACATTATATAACAAAACAATTAAAAAGTCAATCCGCTATTCGTCGGACGGCGAAGTCGAATAAAAAATAAATATATGCCAGGTAGTAGAATTTCAAAAGGCGCTTCGCGCCAGACAACCTGGTATTAAGCATAAAGTCTAACAAAATAACTAATTAATAAATTTCAAAGAAGCATTTATTGAATAATTTGAAATTTCACTACCTGGTATGTTAAATCCAAACGCAAAATTAAGTGAAAAAATATTATCTCCCGATATAGAACAAAAAACTACTCGTGAGGGTTTTGGCGAAGGGACTGTTTTAGCCGGTAAAGAAAATCCTAATATTGTGATGCTTTGTGCCGATATTACAGAATCGGTAAAAGCTTCTACTTATAGAAATGCTTTTCCTGACAGATTTGTAGAAATGGGCATTGCTGAGCAAAATATGATGGGTGTGGCAGCGGGCATGGCTATGGCCGGTAAAGTTCCGTTTGTGGCGACTTACGCGGTTTTTTCTCCAGGCAGAAATTGGGACCAATTGCGTGTGAGTGTTTGTTATACTAAAGCTAATGTGAAAATTGTAGGAGCACATACCGGAGTTTCGGTTGGCCCGGATGGAGCCACTCATCAGGCCTTGGAAGATATTGCTATTACCCGTTGTTTGCCTAATTTAGTAGTCATCGCCCCTTGTGATGCTATTGAGTCTAAAAAAGCCACTTATGCGGCAGCTAAACATGTTGGTCCGGTTTATTTAAGATTTGAAAGAGAAAAAACCTCAGTAATGACTACCGAGGAATCTTCATTTGAAATCGGGAAAGCCATAATCTGGAGAGATGCGGAAAAACCAATAGTGGCGATTATTGGTTGTGGTCCGATTTTATATAATGCTATGTTGGCTGCCGAAGAATTATCTAAAGAGGGGATTGAATGTATGGTCATTAATAATCACACCATTAAACCCATGGATAATGAGACTATTATTGCAGCAGCGAAAAAATGCGGGGCAGTGGTGACAGTAGAAAATCATCAAGTAGCCGGAGGAATGGGTTCAGCAGTGGCGGAAGTTTTAGCTGAAAATTTACCAACGCCCATAGAATTTGTGGGAGTAAAAGACAGGTTTGGAGAATCCGGTTCACCCCAAGAACTTATAGAAGCATTCGGGCTGGGGGTTTCTAAAATAAAGGAAGCTGTAAAAAAGGTTATCGCCAGAAAGGCGATGTAATACCAATATACGAATGCATACTAATTATACGAATATTTACCGATATAATTTAAAATCTAAATATCAAAAATAAAAATGACAGATAAAAATTTAAAAAATATGGAATTTGCAAAAATATAAATAGATAATTTTAGGAGTAATTATTTTATTTTTGATATTGGGGGCTTTTGGGTGGTTTGAATAGCGACCGATGTAAATAAAGAAGAATTGTTTTAAAGTTACCGGTGGTATTGAAAATGTTTATCAGTGGTGTTTAAGAGGTAAGGAATTATAATTTTGATATTTGATTTTTAATATTTAATATAAATTTATGAAAGATATTTTAGTAATTGGTTCGGCCACAAGGGATTTATTTTTTGAAGGAGTGCCTTTTGTGGAGGTGAAAAGTAAAAAATTTAAAGTGGGCAAAGGAATTGCCTTGCCTTATGCCGGAAAAGTGAAAGTGCCAAAAATTACTTTTACTATTGGTGGCGGAGGCGCTAATGTAGCCGTGACTTTTGCTAGGCAAGGTTTTAATGCTATTTGCATTTCCAGTATTGGCCAAGATAATGGCGGCAAAGAGATTATTGAAAAATTAAAAAAGGAAAAAGTTGATACAAAATATTTTCAAACTGATAAAAATAATCCCACTGCTTATTCCACAATATTTTTAGATAAAAGCGGAGAAAGAACTATTTTAAGTCATAAGGGAGCAGGGGATGAAATATCGGAAAAACTAATTCCTTGGAATAATAAAATAGGGGCGCGTTGGATATATTTGTCATCTTTAGCTGGCAATAAAAATCTTTTGATAAGAGCGGTTAATTTTGCCTCCAAGAATAAAATGTTTTTAGCTACCAATCCGGGTATGGGTGAATTAAAGAATTTTCGTTTGATGCCGAGATTGTTGAAACATTTTGACATTTTTGTTTTGAATCAAGAAGAGGCATCGTATTTAGCTGATGTGCCATATAAAGAAGAAAAGAAATTATTTAAACGTTTAGATGATTTAATTGAGGGTTTAGTGGTAATGACTAAGGGGCCAAAAGGGCTAACTATTTCAGATGGAAAACAAATGTGGCAAGTGGGAACTTATAAAGAGAAAAGAGTGGCTGATAGAACGGGCGCGGGAGATTCTTTTGCCTCGGGTTTTGTTTCGGCTTTTGTAGATAAAAAAATTAAAAAAGTGGGAAATCGCAGTATTTTTGAAGAAAAAGATATTGAAGCGGCTATTAAAGCCGGAAGTGCTAATGCTACCTCAGTAGTGGAATATGTGGGAGCGCAAACCGGTATTTTGAGAAAATCTGATTTAAAAGATAAGAGATGGAAGGATTTAAAGATTAAAAAAACAGAAATTATTTAGGATTAAAGAAAAAACCCCAGTCGCAACGCGCGACCGGGGTCATTTTTTAAATTATAGGAGGAATTCACAGGTGATGCCACCGCTTTTGATGGCTCCCAGAGAGGCAGAAGCTTTCATCCTCCAGTGTTCACTGATGTTGATATTGATGCCACTGCAAAAAAGCAGGGCATTGAATGATTTGGCTTTAGTTGTGAATTCTTGGATATCGTTACTGTCATTATAATTCAAGAATTTAGATACATATGCTCCGTCCAAGGTTGTTTTATAAGAAACGTAACTAACATCAATCCAGGGTGAAATATGCTTGTTATGAATTTCAATTCTTCCTCCGGCTTTCCATGTTTTATTCCGGACATTATTGAAGTTGACTGATACCTCATCTATATAGTTATCTTCTCCAAACCATTGTTGTTGTTCTCTGTTATAAAGAAGTTTCATGTGGAAATTTTTTGTATCAAACAAAGAGTATTCACCGAAGCCCGATATACCGAATTTGTCTGTTCTGAAGATATGAATTTCAAGTCCCATGGCAGTAAATAAGGTGTTATACGGTAGAGAGGTAGTTGGGTTGCCAAGGTATTCATTATAGCTTAAGTCTTCATAGTCAGTATTGCTATAAAAATATTTATCTTGCCATCTTGTTCTGTATCCACCTAAAACATCTTCGGTTAATTGAGCAACTCCGGCCTTGATATAAATACCGAATATCCGGTTATTTATTGCTAACTTACCAAAAAGTTTATCTTGTTTTTCCACGGACTTTACATCAAGGAAGTTAAGGGTATAGAAATCTTCCATGGAAAATTCATCAAAATCATATCTCATTTTATAATGAAAAACCGCAAAGTCGTCAAAAACTATTAAAGTGGAAGAAGACTCTGCGCCAAAACTCAATTCAATTCCTTCATGAGAAGCAGAAGAAAGATTGACTAAAAGTAAAAACATTACACACAGGAAAACTGCGATTTTTTTCATTTGTATCCTCCTTACTTATTAAATTTTCAAAGCTTTTCAGCTTCCGTATTAGATACTACATTAAGAAAAATTATATGTCAACCCCGCACCTTTTGCGGATGTGTTTCAATACAAAGCCGACTATTTTTAATAGTCGGCTGAATCCACAAAAAGTGCGGGGCTAATCCCGTGCCTTTTGTAGATGTGTTTTAATACAAAGCCGACTATTTTTAATAGTCGGCTAAATTCACAAAAGATGCGGGGTCAATATATTAGTGAATAGTTAAATTAATGTAAAAAAGGAGCCTTGACAGTTGTCTTGGCTCCTCGAAGTTCATTTTTTGGAGGTTTTTTCCTGGCTGGGAATTGCGGTTGTCTGGAATCCAAATTCAAGAAATGGAAATCCCAGAAAACGCATTCCCAAGCGGAATAAGTAAGTGTAGGTGCTGGAGATGCACGGGGGTGTGGTGGTTTTGGTAGTGGTTGTTTTTTTGGTAACCGTTGATTTTTTTGCCGCCTCCTTGGGGGCGATCACGGTTTTTTTCTGGACTGCTTTGGCGACCGGTTTTTCCACTGTCTTTTTGGGGGCGGTGGATTTTAGCGGTGTCGAGATTTTGGGAGCGATGTACTCGTAGACGATGGGTTTGACGATGTTCACGGATTTTTTCTTTCCCGGGGAATATTGAATTCCCACAGAAAATCCCTGTTTGGCGCCGAAGCTTCCGCTAAGATTGGCTTTCAGGTTGCGTGTCAACATGGCGCTGACACCACCTTCTACAAAAAATTTGTTTTCCGGTTTTGCCATTAATTTCCAATCCTGGTTGTAGTCAATATTAACCAGGTTCTGCTTGTAAAAGTATTGGCTCTTACCGGAGATTTCTTTTTTTTCAAAAAGATACCCTGTGGCAGCGGATACTTCCAAGTTTTTGGAAATTTTCAGACTTGTGAAAGCCTTGACTTCAGCCATCCAAAGCTTAATGGAATTTCCTTCGATGGAAAACTCCATGCTTGCTTTGTTTTCCCATCTGCTTGCTTCGTGCAGAATGGGGAAAGAAAAATCAGAATTTGAGAATGAGAGATAGCGTCCCTCAACTCCCATCTTCCAACTTTTCGTTTTCAGAATACTGAGCCTGGCGCCGGCATACCAGAATAACTGGTATTTGTTTTTGGCACTGACCGAATCACCGAGACAGGTTTGCGAATCCGGAGATTCGCCGAACTGTGTGATGAAGTTGGAATTCACCACATACTCGGGTTGATTCATGTCCAGGCCGACTTTGGCGAAACCGATGCCGGCGAACACGTCCGCTCTCTTATGGAAAAGGGAGTGGCCAAGTTCCACGGCAATGCTTTGCCAGGACTGATTGCCGGAAGCTTTGTTCATCAGCATCTCATAATCGTAGATGCATTCGTTCGGCTTCTGGTTCAGCACTTGGCGATACTTGAGAAGAGAGGCGGGCTCGTAGACAACTGGGATATCCCAGGATTCGGCTTTAACACCGAAGGTCCAGGAATCTTTCTCAGCCACGAGACCCATGCAGACAAAGAAAACAAGCAAACAGAAAATCGTGATTTTTTTCATTCTAACCTCCTTAAGGTTTTATTTATATATGAAATTCGCCTAATGGCGAAACTTGTAAAGGAACTATAAATCTGTATGTATTATATCAAAAAATGTATGAAAAGTCAATGGTTAATAAACGGCTTTAATACACGTTGATTTATGCACAAAAAATAAGGATTTGACTATTAAAAAGTGGTATAATTAATAATATGGAGATAGTAATTAAAAACGGCTTAATAATTGATGGTTCTGGCAAGGAGGGGGAAAGAAAGGATATTTGGATAAAAGGCGACAAAATCGCTAAAATTGGAAACTTTAAAAATAAAAAAGCAACGGTAATGATTGATGCTTCTGATTCTATTGTAGCCCCGGGATTTATTGATATTAATAATGATTCTGACCATTGTTTAACAATTTTTACGCAACCGGAGCAAGAGAGTTTGTTAAAACAAGGGATTACGACTATTATCGGAGGAAATTGCGGTTCATCTTTAGCGCCATTGATTCGCGGAGATTTGAAAAGCATTAGAAAATGGACGGACCCTAATCAAATAAATATTGATTGGCAAAGCGTTTCTGAGTTTTTAGAAAAATTAAATCAAAAAAAAATAGGTGTCAATTTCGGTACTCTTATTGGACATTCCACGATTCGTCGGGGAATTATTGGCGATGAATTACGAGATTTGAATGAACAAGAATTAGAACAAATGAATTATGTGATGGAACAAGGATTAGCAGAAGGAGCTTTTGGAATTTCTACTGGCTTAAGTTTTAGTCATTCGCGTCTTACTCCCTTTAATGAAATATTAAATATTTTAAAACTTACAAAGAAATATAATGTTTTATACGCTACCCATCTTCGCTCAGAAAAAGAAAATTTATTATCAGCTATTTCAGAGATTGAAGATTTGGCAGCAGATATGAATTATCAAATGCCAAAAATTGAAATTAGTCATTTGAAATCATATCGAGGTTTTGAAGAAGAATTAAATTTGAGTTTAGCGGTGATTCAAGGATTAAAAGAAAAAGAAGTTGATATTAATTTTGATATTTACCCTTATACGGCTATGGCCGGGCCACTTTATCTTTATTTGCCGGATTGGGCGATTAAAGGCGGTTTGGAAGATATGATAAAAAATATTAGAAATTATTTTTGGAGTAATAGTATTGGGGGGGGTGTTTGTTGGTTGTTTGTGTTTTTTTTTGGTGTGTTTTT
>CAZTRS010000023.1:0-1853 GCA_964616795.1 uncultured Candidatus Saccharibacteria bacterium | reverse complement strand
TTAATGGCGGTTTGGAAGTTATGATAAATATATTAGAAATGATTTTTCCAGAAAAAGAATTGCGGAGGATTTAAGAAAAAAGAAATATGATTATTCTTCTATGATTATTGCCGGGATGTCTAAGTCTTTGGCTTTTGTCGGTAAAAGTATTTATGAGTTAGCGAGAATGAGAATGATTGCTCCGGAAGAAATGATGATTGAAACTATAAGGGCTGGTGAGGGAAGAGTAATAGTGGCTGATGACTGTCTTTCGCGCATGGCCACTTATTGGCTTTTGAAAAATTCTTTAAGTATGGTGGCGTCTAATGGTGAAGGATTAAATTATGCTGATAAAAAGCCGGGTTTTTTGCCTCATCCGCGTTCTTTTGGCGCCTTTCCCAAGTTTTTAGCGGAAACACGCGATAAAAAATTAATGGATTGGCCAGAGGCTATTAAAAAAATAACTTCTGAACCGGCAAGAAAATTAGGCATTAAAGATAGGGGAGTGATTAAAAAGGGAGCTTGGGCTGATTTGGTTGTTTTTAATCCTCAAACTATTAATTCTACAGCTTCCGTTGAATCACCCTATCAAGAACCGAAAGGAATTGATTTTGTGATTATTAATGGGGAGTTGGCTGTCAACCAATCTCATTTTACCGGATTGAAAGCTGGAAAGATTTTGAAGCATCAACAATAAAATATGAAAATAAAAGCTAACCTAAGTTTTATAATTATTATTGTTATTTTGACCGTCGTTGGTTTTGTCGTTCTTTTGAGCGCTTCATTTATTATGGGTAAAAATGATTTTAATGACCCTTATTATTATTTAAAACATCAATTATTATGGGGAGGATTATTGGGTGTGATTGGCGCCACCATCACTAGTTTTATTTATTATCGTTTTTGGGAAAAAGCATCTCTCTTTTTAATATTTGCGGCAATTATTGGCATGATTTTGGTTTTTACGCCCTTAGGTATGGAATTGAATGGCGCTCGGCGATGGATAGAAGTAGGCGGAGTGAGTTTTCAACCCAGTGAATTATTGAAAATTGCTTCTATAATTTATTTATCAGCTTGGATTTCTAAAAGAGGGAAAAAGATAAATAGTTGGAGCGAGGGTTATTTGCCCCTATTAGTTTTTCTGGTTGTAATTTTTATTTTATTCTTTTTTCAAAAATCTATGAGTACTACCATTATTACTGTTTTATCTTTGGGCGTTATTTATTTTTTGAGTAAAGTAAAAATGAGATTCGTTTTAGCATCTTTTGTGATTGCTATGGCGGGATTGGGGCTTTTTATGTTTTTGGGAGGGCACCAAATGGATAGAGTTTTAAGTTTTCTTGGAGTAGGGGATGAACCGGAAACCCGCGATTATCATATCAATCAGGCTTTAATAGCGGTTGGTTCCGGAGGATTAACTGGAGTGGGTTATAATAATGCTGTGAGTAAATATAATTTTTTGCCGGAACCTATGGGAGATTCTATTTTTGCGGTTATTGCTCAAGAATGGGGATTTATAGGCTCAGTTTTAATTATTGGCATGTATATTCTTTTATTTTTCAAAGGGATGAGAATTTCTATGAATAGTCCGGATAAATTTTCTCAGTTAGTGACGGCTGGAATAATGGTAATGATAATAACACAAGCTTTTGTGAATATAGCTTCTATGTGTAAATTAATACCTTTAACAGGCCAACCCTTGCCATTTATGAGTTATGGAGGCACTAATTTGGCGGTTCTTTTGACTTCAATGGGAATAATTGTTAATATATCTAAGTACGCGCGAAAGGCTTAAATAATGGCCTGATTTTTGATAATTTTATGCCCAGTATGAGAATTTCCAATTCCAGGCAGTAGAGCAAAGCACACTGCCT
>CAZTRS010000022.1:2274-11196 GCA_964616795.1 uncultured Candidatus Saccharibacteria bacterium | reverse complement strand
TTGTTGGGTGTGTTTGGTTGTTTGGTTCTAACGTTGTCTACGATGCGGAGCAACCATAAATATCCGTTTAATACGGGTATTTTCATTTGCCTATGTTTTAAAGAGGTGATATAATTTTTATATGAAAATAATTAGAATAATAAGTTTTATTATCTTAATATTATTTGGGGTGTTTATATTTTTTTATGGTGGATATGATGATAGTCCCGGAGCGCAATTATTAGGATTGGTATTGGTTATTATCGGTATTTTTAATTTAGTAAAAGGGAAAAAGAAAATTTCCGATTTTTTTCATAAAAAATCCTAACTTTCTTATATAAAATAAATAAAAATATGAAGAAAATAATTATATCAGTTGTCGTTTTAATTATTGTTGTCGTTGGGATTTTTTTGTTTTTATCTCAATCTCAAAAACAGAATAATCAATTACCATCAGTAGAAAATGAATCAATTATTTATAATAATGCTTCAGCCGACATGATAAAAGTAGAGCTTCCGTTTCCGGGCGCTGTGACAGGAAAAAGTTTTAGTGTTATTGGAGAAGCTCGGGGTACTTGGTTTTTTGAAGCGTCTTTTCCCATTCAACTTTTTGATAAAAATGGAGAATTATTGGCTACGGTCATTGCTCAAGCGCAGGAAGATTGGATGACAGAAGATTTTGTGCCATTTAAGGCTGATATTACCGTTCCGGAATCTTATATTGGTGAAGCGACTTTAGTTTTGAAAAAAGATAATCCTTCTGGCCTACCGAATAAAGACGCTTCCATTTCTTTCAAAATCATTGTGGAATATTAATATGGATGAAGGTTATAAGAGTACTCGGTTTTTAATTGAGGAAAGTATTGATTTTATCAGGCTTGCTTAATTATTGCTTTAGTGTTAACCTACATCTAATAAGATAGTTGCTTAATAAAGATTGAGTCGAGTTTATTAAAGGAACTAAGCTTTAGGATAAAACCTTAAAACATTATCAAAATAATTTTATAAACATGGAAGGAACAATTAAAACCCTTAAAGATAAAGGATTTGGATTTATTACTGTTGATGGTGAAGAAAAAGATTTATTTTTTCACAGCAATAGTTTAGTTGGCGTAAGATACGAAGAGTTGCAAAAAGGCGACAGAGTATCTTTTGAAAAAGCTGACTCTCCAAAGGGACCAAACGCTGTAAATGTAGCTCGTATTCAATAATTAAAATGTGAATTATTAATCAAAAAGACCGCTCTAAAGCGGTTTTTTTGATTAGATGGGAATTGACCCCGCCTGTCTAGGGCGAGTGGAGTTGACAAAAATAAAAAAAAGATTAGCATTATCAATAGAATCTTAAAAATAAGGAGGAAAAAATGGAAATAGATTATTATAATTCTATTCTTTTGCAGAAGGAAAAAGAAATTGCAAAAGATGTTAATCTTTTGCAACTGTTGCAACAAAAATTTGAAGTCATAAAAGAATCGTTACAAAATCGTTCGGAAGATTTGAAAAAAAATGTTAATGAATATAAAGAATTAAGAAGAATGCATCAAAGAATAATTTGGGAGCAAGAAAGTATTGGCTGGTGTCAAAAATGCAATAAAAAATGTAATTCTTCGGAAATATGTTTAATTTATACAAGGGAAATAGAAGAAAACGATAAATATGTTAGAAGAATTTTAGCGGTTTGTAAAAATTGCGCTATTAATATTTTTAACAAGCCGAGATTGGGAGAAGACCAATTTGAATGCTTTAATGCAAAAATAGATAATGGAGTTTTTTATATATTTAAAGAAAAAGAATGGCAAAAAATATATTATATGAAAAATGTAATTGTTCAGATTGAAAGAGACCATATTCCAGAAAAAGATTTTCAAATTGGGAAAGATATAGAATTTTATGATTATCCCAAATTGGTTTTTAAAGTGAATGGAAAAGATATTTTTGCAAAGCCTGCTGATGTTAAAGATTTAGAGAGTAAACCCGCCCGCACTGAAAGTTCTGGCGAGACAAAGGAGGAAAGATGAAAGCATTGACTCAGAAAGATCTTTCGGCTTTAGCTTCACTTATCAGATGGGCAACGCATAGACAAGTAGTGATTCTTCATGGCTTATATTTGGATATAATGAGAGGTGATAAGCTAATTAATTGTGTGATGATTAAAAATGGTAGTGCCTATGCTATTGATATTATCTCCGGATTTGCAATGAAATATTACCCAACAGAAATAAGTTGTTGGAAATGGAAGATTTTAATTTAAGTCAGCCTACATTAAAGTTATGGCGTGGCAAAGCCCGCCTGCACTGAAAGTTCTGGCGAGACAAAGGAGGAAAGATGTCAGACCAAACACCAAGAATGATTTTTTGTGAAAAATGCGGAAAAGAAACAGAGCATTCCCACCTACATAGTTATGCCCATGGTTTAGCGGATACACATATGTCTGGCTCCGAAAGATACCAATGCGTTGGATGTGGAGATGGGATTTACAAAGAAGAAGGCGAGAAAAAAGGATTGAAATTTTATTTGGATTAGAATAAAACTAAAAAAGAGCTGGGAAAACCCGGCTCTTTTATTATTCGCGATAATTAGTGAAATGTGATTAGAGATTACATTCGCGATTATGCCTTCTCTAAATCATGTGGATGACTTTCTTTCAGGGAGTTTTCTGTAATTCTCACAAACTTGGCATTTTTCGCTAAATCTTTAATAGTCGCGGCATTGTTATAGCTCATGCCCGAACGCAAGCCATTTAATAAATAATCAACTACTTCTTGCACTTTTCCGCGATAAGGCACTAAACCTTCCGCGCCTTCAATCATCAAATTATCATATAATAAATTATCATCATTAGTATCCATAGCTCTTCTGGTGACATTAGCCCCAAAAGAAGCCATACCTCGGTAAAATTTAAATCTTCTGCCGTTTTTGTTAATAATTACTCCCGGTGCTTCATCGGTGCCGGCTAATAAATTGCCAATCATTACAGTGGTGGCTCCAGCTGCCAAGGCTTTTACCACGTCAGCCGGGAAGCGAATGCCTCCGTCAGCAATAACAGGCACGTCACTTTTATTGGCTTCTTGAACGCAATTTAAAACAGCTGATAATTGAGGCACTCCGGCTCCAGCGACAATTCTGGTGGAACAAGCCGAGCCCGGCCCGACGCCTACTTTTACAGCATCAGCTCCGGCTTTAATCAAATCTCTTACTCCTTCAGCTGTGGCGACATTACCGGCAATCACTTCTTGATTTTTATATTTCTTTTTTAAAGTTTTTAAAGCTTCTATAGCAATAGCCGAATGTCCATGAGCAATATCTAAAACTAAAATATCTGTGTGATTTTTAATTAAAGCATTGGCTCTTTCCATAAAATCTCCGGAAACGCCAATAGCCGCGCCTACTAAGAGTTGGCCTTTTTTATCTCGGGAAGCATCGGGAAAGGAAATAGTTTTTCTGATATCTTTAGCCGCGATTAATCCCACTAGTTTATTTTTCTTATCCACTAGGGGCAATTTTTCTATGCGATGTTTGGCAAATAAATCAGTAGCTTCTTGTAAAGAAATATCCTGATGACTGGTAATCAATTTAGACTGAGGAGTCATTACTTCTTTAATGAGTTTATTTTTATTTTTTTGAAAAGCTGTATCGCGTCTAGTGACAATACCCACTAAAATTCCATTTTTATCTATCACTGGGAATCCGTTGATGCCGGTCTCTAAAGCTAATTGTTCGTAATCTTTAATAGTTTGTTCTGAGGAAAGAGTAAAAGGATTGTTAACAATATAATTGGTAAATCTTTTTACTTTTTTTACTGTTTCAATTTGACGTTCAATAGTCATGAAGCGATGAATAATGCCAATGCCGCCCATTTGTGCCAAAGCAATGGCCATTTTGGATTCGGTCACCGTGTCCATATTAGCGGACACAATCGGCAAATTGATTTTGATATTTTTAGTGAGATTGGTTTTTAAGCTGACATTTTTTCTGGATTTAATAACCGAATATCTCGGCTCCAGTAAAACATCGTCATAACACAATCCCAAAGGAAATTCGTTTTTCATAAGCACGTCAGGTAGTGAAATTTCAAATATTATATAATAATTATTTGAAATTTCACGATAACTATTTTACTAAACTTTATATTTTATATCAGGTTATTTTGGTGCGAAGCACCTTTTGAAATTCTACTATCCTGGCACGTTTTATAGTATAGCATAAACTAAAAGAAGGGGACAAGATATTGTGGTGGCCCGCTCCGCCTCATCGGCGGAAGGCGACTGAGCCGTCGCCCGTTTCAAAAACCCTAAAATAAAGCTATAATTATAGTAGGTAATAAAGTCTAGTTTTATCAATAAAATATAAAAATGAAAAAAACAATATTTTTTATCGGCGGTAGTATTATTATTTTAATCATTGTCATCGTCGCTATTGGTTTAATTTATTTTCAACTCACAAAAAAGGATAGAGAAAATAATATTCCTATTGTGAGCGTTTTTGATGTGCCTAATATGTCTTATGCTGTGGGCGGGGAAACTTTTACTCTGGTAAATGGTAAAGCGGAAAAAGCATATGCTTCTGATTCAGCCACTAAGAATATGCTTTCTATTTTTGGCCAGCCTCTTTATGAAGATTTGGATAAAGATAATGACCTTGATGCTGCGCTGTGGTTAGTTAATAATCCAGGTGGCAGTGGAGTATTTTATTATGCTGTTTTGGCTATTAATAATGGTAATGATTCTTTTACTACTAATGCTCTTTTGTTGGGAGACAGAATTGCCCCACAAACTTTGGAATTTGATAGTGGACGCGCTTTGTTTAATTATGCTGAACGAAAAGTTGGTGAGCCCATGATTACTCGGCCGTCCATGGGTAAAAGTCTTTGGATTCAATATAATCCACAAACCGGTCAGATAGGTGAGTGGGTAAAAGATTTTGAAGGTGAGGCTGACCCTGCGCGTATGACTTTGGGTATGAAAACTTGGAATTGGATTTCTACGAAATATAATAATGATACAGAAGTGAAGCCAATAATTGTCGGAAGATTTACCATCGCTTTTAAAAATGATAAAACTTTTTCTGTTACTACCGATTGTAATTCTATGGGAGGGAAATATGCGGTTGATAAAAATGCCATATCTTTTACAGAAATTTTTACTACAGAGATGTATTGTGAGGGCTCGCAGGATAGTGATTTTTCCAAAATGTTGGGAGAAGTACAGAGTTATTTGTTTACTTCTAAAGGTGAATTGATTTTGGAATTAAAGCTTGATACCGGTTCTATGATTTTCAAATAAACTTGCCCTGCCGAATCCGCCAACTGGCGGAGTAGGCGGATTTCCTAGACTTGGGTAAAAAATAAGGCAATTTTCAACGGCTCAGTCGCCTTAGGCGACTGAGCCGTTGGTTTGTTAAAAAATAGGGGATTTCTATTGTAAAGTAAGTTTTACTTATCCACTTGACAACTATATTTGACATGATAATATAGAGGAAAGATATGATTCATAACACTTATAAAAAGATTAAAGAATTGCGTCAAAAACGTGGTTTTTCTCAATCTTATATGGCGAAGGAATTAGATATTTCCCGACCTACTTATATTCAAATAGAAAAAGGGATAAAAGATTTAAATACTTCCGAGATTAAAAAATGTGCTGATATTTTTGGTATTTCCCCGGAAACTTTAATGAAGGGAGGCGATGTCTCCATTCATATTGATATAGAGAAAGAAACTAAAAAAGAGAAAAAAGAATTAGACATTAGAATTAGTGTTCCACAAAATAGAGTGGATAAGTTTAAAGAAGTTTTACTTTATATTCTAAAAAAAGTTGGTGGAAAGCCAAATGTAGGAATGACGGTTTTATATAAATTGCTTTATTTTATTGATTTTGATTTTTATGAGAAATATGAGGAACAATTAATCGGGGCTACTTATATCAAAAATCACCATGGCCCAACTCCCTTGCTTTTTGAAAAAATAATTAAAGGGATGATTAAGGATAATGAAGTTGAAATTACGAAAAGCAAGTTTTATCAATACCCACAGACTAAATATTTAATTAACCCGCAAACTGAGCCGGATCTTAGTATATTGAATGGTTTGGAAAAAGAACATATCGATTGGGAGATCCAAAGATTGTCAGATATGACCGCTAAAGAATTAAGCGATTTATCTCATAAAGATGTCCCATGGATAACGGCGGATGAAAATAAACAACTTGATTATGAGTCGGTGTTTTACAGAACAGATGATACTTCGGTTAGGAAGTACGACGACGATGAACTTTAATTATTTTGAGATTAAACCATTTAAAAAGGATCTTAAAGATTTATTAAAGCGTTTTAAAACTTTAATAAACGATCTTGATGTTGCGAAAAGAGATGCCATAGAGCTTTACCACTTTAAACATATAGATAATAAAAGCGTTTTTCCTATTCCGGGATTTTGTTATGATAATTTATTTGTTTGTAAAATAAAGAAATTTACATGCAAATCTTTAAAGGGAAGGGGATGCCAAAGTGGTATTCGAGTTATTTACGCTTTTCATAAGGAAGAATTAAGAGTTGATTTTATTGAAATCTATTATAAGGCTGATCAAACTAATGAAAATAAAGAAAGAATTAAAGATTATTTAAAATCCATTGGAAAGGTCTAAAAATATTAAAAAACATGGAAAAAGAAAAATGTAAAAAATGCGGGAGTGAAAATATTGTCATGGTTGAATATGACAATATGAATCCTGAGCATTATGATGGCGTAAGTGAGATTTTATGTAATGATTGCCATACTAGATTTGGCAGATGGACGGGTAAGGAATTAAGAGAAGGAGAGTTAGAAAAGAAATTTGGCGGGGCATAAAGAAATTAATGTAAAATATTGATTTTTCAAACGGCTCAGTCGTCTTTGGCGACTGAGCCGTTGGTTTTGACACTTATTCATTTCAAGAGTAAAATAAGTTTTATGGAATATAATTTTTCAAAATCAATAACAAAATCAGGAGTTACTTTGTGGACATTATCTGCTCCACATTTTAATAGTGTTTCTATTGGTGTCGTTGTGAGATGTGGCACTAGGGATGAAATATGGCCCAAGGAAGCGGGTATTGCCCATGCTTTAGAGCATATGCATTTTCAAGGCACAGAGAATTTTCCAAATAGTTTGAAGTTATCAGAATATGTAGAAGAAATTGGTGGTAGAATGAATGCTTCAACTGGTAAAGAAAGAACTTTTTATTATTCTCGCGTTCCCATTGGCTATGCTGAAAGAGCAGTGCGAGTTATCAGTGAACAAATCAAGAAATCGATTTTCCCTGAAGAAAAAATCCCGGTAGAAATGAAAAATATTGTACAAGAAATGAACAGGAGAAATGATGACCCTCCGCGTTATCTTGGAAAATTGGCCATGGAATTTATTTATAATAATCATCCATTATCCAAGGATGGTTTAGGAACAGAAGAATCAGTCTCGTCTTTTAAACGGGAAGATTTTTTAAATTTTAAAAAAAGATATTATGACCCGTCTAATTATGTTTTTCTTGCTGTGGGGAATATTTCAGAAAAAGAAGCTTTGGAGTTGTTTAATAAATATTTTGAGGAGCAATCAAAAATAGAGCCGAATATTATAAAAAGTGAGATGGTTTCTGTTCAACTGGATAAAATTTTAATAGAGAAAAAAGAATTAAAACAATTGCATATTAGAATGAATGCTTTAATAGGAGCCGGTAAGGATAAATCTTCTCTTTATTTGGATTTTTTTGTGGGAATGATTTCCGGTGGGATGTCTTTCCCTTTGTTTCAAGAAGTAAGAGATAAACGGGGACTTTGTTATTCAATCGGTTCGTCTATAGCAGAATATAGCGATGTTGGGTTTTTTGATATTTATATCGGCACTGATCATAAAAGATATAAAGAGGCGATTAGTGCGACATTGGAGGTTATAGAGAAATCAAAATCTGATGAAAACCTTTTGAATAAAGTGAAGAATTTAATGATTGGTAGGCTTTTGTTGTCTTATGAAAATACAAGTAATATTATTCATATGGCAGCGGGGGATATAACTTTTCTTGGTTACCCAAGAGGATTTCAAGAGGTGAAAAAGGAAATGGAAGAAGTAACGATAGATAATATCAAACGGGCGGTTGATATGTATTTAAAACCAGAACAGATATTAACAACCATGTTAGCTCCTAATGATTTTGTGGCTGACTAATTTGGTTTGGTAAAAAATAGATCAATTTTCAAACGGCTCAGTCGCCAAAGGCGACTGAGCCGTTGCCCTCACCAAATGACATTCTCACATTCTCAAGAATGTGAGAATGTCATAAGGGGCAAAAAACTGTATTTTTAACCATTTATCCTCGATATTCAGACATTCTTGAGAATGTCGGAATATCGGAGTATAATATAATAAGAGTGTCGGTAGTATTATTTAATAATTGGTTATTCAATAATATGAAAACAGCCAAGCAATTGGAAAGATATTTTAAGGGCGCCGCCAATCATCGTCGGTTGGAAATTTTACAATTACTCAGTAAAAGTCCGGGTATGTCTTTAGAAAGAATTGCTAAAGTCTTGGGTTGTAATATGAAAACAATCTCAGAGCATACCCGTAGATTAGTGCAAGCCGGTTTATTAAATAAACAATATCATGGTAGGGAGGTGGCGCATTCACTTTCGCCTTACGGTAGTCGTTTCGTAAAATTTATTACAACATTCTCACATTCTTGAGAATGTCAGAATGTTGTAAAAGTGTTGTAATATTTAAAAAAGTCGAAAGATAAGAAATCATAAAATTTATGCAAGGATTTTTAATGCAAAATACTTGGATGTTTCCAATCGTAATTTTATGGATGATTCCTTGGAAGGGGGTGGCTTTATGGAAAGCGGCCAGAAACGGTCATAAGTGGTGGTTTATTGCTTTATTGGTAATAAATACTATGGCTGCTTTAGAGATTGTTTA
>CAZTRS010000022.1:0-2174 GCA_964616795.1 uncultured Candidatus Saccharibacteria bacterium | reverse complement strand
AGATTGTTTACATTTTCTTTTTCAGCAAAAAACACGCAATTTCATCTCAAGAAAATAAAACAGAATAAAAATCTTATATTGTCTTTCAATTCACCCGCCCAAGGCGGATGAATTGAAAATAGTGTGAAGGAAATGTGATAAAAACATATGGAAGAAGATATTTTAAAGAAAATAGAGGAGCAAGATAAAAAACTTCAAGAGATTTATCGTTCGGTTGAAAAAATGAGGAAATATTTTCTCTGGACGATTATTATTTCAGTTATTTTTATTGTTTTGCCGCTGATAGCTTTGATATTTGTCATTCCTCAATTTTTAAGTTCATTCAATCTCAATAGTTTGGGTATATAATTAACATCCATTTCAATTCATACTAATGGGGTATGAATTGAAATAAGAAGAGAAGAATATAGGGGAAAACTCGCTTTCTTCTCCGCCATTCGCCAATTGGCGAAGGCGGATTCGAACGAGCAAGCAAAAAAATAAAGTGAAAAATATTACTATTGGATTTAAAAAAATCTTAAAGTGGTTTCAATATCAGATTGGGTGGTCATCTGATAATAAAGAAGCGCCAACTTTTAGAGTGAAACGTTTTTTTATTCTTATTGCTTTTGGTTTTGGGCTTTTAATCCTCGTTATTTTTATTATCAACATAGTTATTTATTTAGAGACAAAATCATATATATACAATAATATTATAGATGTTCCGAAAGCCGAGGTAGCATTAATTCCGGGAGCAGCGATTTTTCCTAATGGAGCACTTTCTCCAATTTTTATAGATAGAGTGGATATGGCTATTAAATTGTATGAAGCAAAAATAGTGTCAAAAATTCTTGTTTCTGGTGATAACAGCACTGAGAGTCATAATGAAGTGAATCCGGTTCGTCTTTATCTCATCAGTCAGGGTATTCCAGACCAGGATATTTTTCTGGATCATGCGGGTTTTGATACTTATAGCACTATGTATCGGGCTCATGATATTTTCGGGGTCTCTTCTATTATAATTACTACGCAATTATTTCATTTGCCTCGTTCTATTTTTCTTGCGCATCAATTTGGGATAGAAGCTTATGGTATAAATGCCGACATGGGTCATATTCTTTTCCGTAATTATGTGCGTGAGGTATTGGCCAATGAAAAAGCCTTTCTTGATTTGATATTTCATAGGAAGCCAAAATATTTAGGAGAGCCAATTCTAATAACTGGAGATGGGAGAAATTATCCATAATTAAAAACACCTTGATTATATTCGGGGTGTTTTTAATTTGTGGTGAAAATTAATTTTATTAAGGAGTGGTGGTTGGTGTTGCGGTTTTACTTCCACAAGTGGGTGTTGCGCCGTAATTTAGGTATTTCATCATTTCGTGATGGGAATTATATTCTTCAAAACGGGAACCGTATAAATATGATTTGAATTCTCCTAGTTTAACGCCGAATGAGAAGATGCAAGCGATAATGACCAAGAGAAGAATGACGCGGAGAATCATAAAACAATGTCTACCTTTGCCGCCATAGCACATTTTTCCATGCATCATGCCGTGGACTTTGCAACATGGGCAACCACATCCTCCCATTTCTTCTTTTTTGTTTTCATTTTCCATAAATTATAATAATTTAATATTAAACGACTTTTTCTGTAAATAATTATACTACAAATAGGAGCGTAAAACAATCAACTGGTTATTCGTCTTATTTGAAAAAGTGAATAAATAAAGGTAAAATTAAAACATTATGAAAACATTGGTATTATTTGATTCCAATCTTGGGAATACCAAGAAAATCGCGGAAACTATTGCCGGAGAATTGGGCAACGGAGCAGAAGTTAAATCAATAGCTGATTTTGATAAACAGCAATTGAACAGTATTGATTTTTTGATTGTGGGCAGTCCGATTATTGGCTGGAAACCAACGGAAAAAATGCGGGGCTTTTTAGATGGTTTTAAAGTGGGGGAATTAAATGGCAAAAAAGTCGCGACTTTTGATACGCGGGTGAAATTGTTTATTCATGGCGATGCCAAAGAAAAATTGGCTAAAAAATTACAATCTCTGGGCGCAGAAATTTTTACTGAGTCTCAAGCTTTTTACGTTAAAGGTAAACAAGCTTCCTTATTGGAAGGGGAGATAGAGAGAGCTACTGATTGGGCTCAAGACATAAAAACTAAGTTAAATTAAGTTAT
>CAZTRS010000021.1:8840-11478 GCA_964616795.1 uncultured Candidatus Saccharibacteria bacterium | reverse complement strand
ACTTGGCTTCATGAGTATAGATTTTGTGTTTATTGGCCGGCCATTTGGAAAAATCTAATTCTAAAAGTTGTAATGGTTTTAAAGTTTTGCCGCTACTTAAGATAGAGACAAAGAATTCTCTGCCCTCAATGTATTTTTCCACCAAAGCATCATCCTTGATGATTTCATGAATTTCCAAAACTTTTTTCTTTAAAGCTTCCTCGCTTTCTACAAAAGAATTTTCGTCAATACCAATGGAAGCATCTTCATGAACCGGTTTTACAAAAAGAGGAAATTCAAACCCCCTGGGAATAATTGGCTCTTCTTTTAGCGGTACAACAAAAAAATCAGGGCAGGAAACATTATGGAAATTAAAGATCATTTTTGTGAGATATTTATCATTACTTAAGAAGATGCTTCCCGAAGAAGAGCCGGTAAAAGGAATGCCGGTCATTTCTAGTAAAGCCGTAATATTAAATTCAAATTTATCGGTGTTTCTGAAGGTTTCAATTAAATTAAAAATTAAATCGGGCTTTTCTTGTTTGATACCATTGATAATTCTGGAGATGCTCTGATTGGCTGGTAATAAAACTACATTATAATTAAGGCTTAATAGAGCATCTTTAATTTGGTCAATCACGGCATCGCGCGTGGGTTTTTTGCTGGGATATTCTTGATAAAATAGAATTAATACTTTTATTTTTGGTTTAGATTGAGAAGAAGCAAGTTTTTTATACCACTCATCAAGAGTCATAGTAAGAGATTCAATAGGGACCTCTAATTCTCTTTTGAATTCCGGTACGGGTTTATGGCCGTATTCTTTAATTAATTCTGCGGCGTAAGCCAATTTTTTAAAAGCACGAGTGCCTTGGTAATATTTTTTCCAATCAAAACCAGGTGTAATTAACAAAGCAAAGGTTTCAGAAAAATCTTCATCGGGATGTTTTTGTGCATACCAGCCCTCTAAATGGCGGACAAATTTTCTGTTGCCAGGAATGGCGGCGAAATTTTCTTCATAAGGTTTTTCGTAGGCTCCAAAAATATCATTCCAACGCTTTAATTTATACAAAGAATGAGCGTAATTAAAAGCATGCCCGGCCTCGTGTCTCAAGATTTGCATAATTTCTTCATCCGTTTCTACCAATCCATTTTTTTCCGTTTCAACTTCTTTCAATATTTTATTAGCCAAATAAAAGGGGGCGCCAATAACTGGCACTCCATCGGGGCAACCCCAAGAGTCACTGAAATAAACCTCTGGATGAAATTTAATTTGAGCCTTGTCTAATTCCTGATGAAGTTTATTAATGGGTAATGTTAAATCAGAATCATTCGGATTTAAACCCAGTTCATTAATTGGGGTTTTTAAAACTTCTTCAATTTTTTTAGTGTTTCCATTTGCCATTTATTTTTATTTTATCATTTTTTATTAAAGAAAAGCAATGATTTTTCGCTATTTTTTGAAATGTTTTGATAATGGAAAAAAAAGAAAAAGTATGGTAAATTGATTTTAGAGAGTAGAGCGTTGAAAGTAGAAAATAGTAAATATATAATTTTAACAACTTTCCACATTCTACCTGCTACATTCTAATTTATTTAATTTATGAAGAAAATATTTTTTATCATTTCTTTATTAATAATCTTTTTGCCAGTTTTTTCAGTTTTTGCTCAGGAAGCTTCTGATGATGCTCCTGCTACGGGTTTTCGTTCCATTCTTTCTACCGATGGTGCACAAGGAGAATCTTTAAGGGTCTGTATGGATACTGGCTGTTGTCATTTGTGTGACTTGATGACTGTGGGGTCTAATATTTTTAAATTTTTAAGAAATGTTATTGCTTTTCCGGTGGTAGTTTTGATGATAATTTATGGTGGAGTAATGATGATTTTTTCTGGAGGCTCACCTAGTAGAATAAATACCGGTAAAAAATCTATGTCTTCAGCTTTAATTGGTTTTGGTATTGTTTGGGGCGTGAGTTTGATTCTAAATTCAACTTTAATGATAATTGCTAAATCGCCAACCAGTTTTACATCGTTTATTAATGGTGATATTAGTACTATGGTATGTAATAAAGATTGTGGCAGTGGTTCTTCTTCAACTGGTTCTGGTGGTACTGGTCCTGGTGGCGTGACAGAGGTTAAGCCATGCATTACCTCTGCCATAGAAGATTTGAAAAAATATTATAAAGGACAATCCGTAGTCGTTACTTCAACTACCGGTGGCGATCATAAGCCCGGCTCTTATCATTATAAAGGGTTAGCAGCTGATATTCAGGTTGGTGCTAGGCGAGACTTTTTAGTTAATGGTAAAAGTTTTTGGGAAGGAGTATTGAGTTATTTAAGTAGTAAGGGTTTCAATGCATTTTGTGACAATGATGGAGATGTAGTTTCTTGTAATAAAGCCACCCATATTCATTTTGATACGAAGGGAATGCCCAATAATTCTTGTCCATAATGATTTAGTGTGGAAAAAGAAAAGCCGTTGTTTGTTTTAAACAAACAACGGCTTTTGAGTTTTTAATTGAAGGTTTCATTTTTCTGGTTTTATATTCACAGCCAGATATGCTTGATAATTGATGTTTTTATGGTTGTCATCGTTCCCATTGTTACAAGAAATAAAATTTAGTATGTTTGGGCTATCTTCTTTATATACATATTGGTGTAA
>CAZTRS010000021.1:6577-8830 GCA_964616795.1 uncultured Candidatus Saccharibacteria bacterium | reverse complement strand
TGTGGTTGGGTGTGTTTGGGTTGTGGTGTAGGAAACACATTATTGCAATATGCGTATTATCTGAGTTTGTGTCATAACACGATACGTTTTCATTTAAAAAAAGATATTCTTTTTCTTTAAGATAATAAAGTATTACTACATAAGCCATGGATCGAGCCTTGGGAATTTCAAGATTTTCTGTTAGAGATATCCGCTGTTCATTATAAGTTTTATCATTTGGATTAGGAAGGGTGTTTTTGAAAATTAAACGCCATTGAATTTTTTCCGTTACATTATTAAATGCTTCTGACCTATTAGAGATATATTCTTTGACGTTATAAAAGTAAACAACATCAGGGTCATTTTTATTCATTATCGAAGCAATTTTAGTAAGAGAAATTCCAAAGTCAGCTACTAGAATACAGTCATCTTTATGAGTTATCAGGGTTTCTTCAGAGAATGGAATTGTTTTTAAAGCTTTTAATCCGTTTTTATTTAATGGAATATTAAAGTACTTCATGACGGTTTCTGGTCCAATGAAGTTTTTACCCATAATTTCTTTGGCACGTGTTATGGTAGGAGAAAGGGATTCATCTGTAATGGGGGTTACTGGAATTGTTGAGTTCCCAGGTTCTTTGATTTTAATATTTTGAATTGGGTTATCGCTTACCGATGGTGTTTGGGTGCGCTCATTGGTAGATTTAGTGTTAGATTTAGGAATTATCAGAAAAATTATGAGAGCTATGAAGCATAGCCAAAAAAGTGGTGACCAATTGGTTTTTGTTGACGTCGGAATGCTGGGTGAAGCAGGGGAAGATGTATTGGGTTGATTGGGTGGTGGAGTATAGGAGTATGTTCTTTCTGTATCATACGTAGGCCTTGATTGAGTTTGTACTTTTACTGTTACTTTAGCTATTTCATCGTCCAGCACAACAGTAAACACTTCCTCGTATTCTTGATCATAATCATCCATCTGTATTCTCAGATCTACTCTCATTGGTAATTCTTTATCATCATTAAGTGAATACCAATTACTTGCTATGACATAACCACTTGGTCTATTAAACCAAACTTTATTAAATGGTCCGCCAACATTATCAATGGTGAAGGATTTTTTAATGACTTTTCCGGGTTCTACATTTCTGCAAATAATGGTAGATGGAGTAACGACTAGTCTGGGTTTAGGGAGATGTTTTTTTTGCCAGGCACAATGAAATTTAGCTCTTTCTTCTGCATCCTTTAAAACATCATAAGCATTATTAATCTCTTTAAATTTTTCTTCTGCTACCTTGCTGTTGTGATTTTTGTCAGGATGATATTTGTGTGCTAATTGATGATAGGCCTTTCTAATTTCTGTTTGACTGGTATCAGGATTGACTCCTAAAATTTCGTAGTAATCTTTCCATGGTTTGTAATAATATTCCCACGTTCGTCTTTCTTTTTCATTTTTCATGTTATCCTCTCAGGACTTTTTAGAGCCTTTACAGTGGAAGCGAGTGCTTGACCTAGTTGATTACTTAAAACTTTTATGCCTAGAGTATCAGTAGAAGCAATTTTCTTTAAAAAATCAGAATTTGCGTCATCTGTACCAATGGCAATAATCTCAATTCCTTTCTTTTTGGCTGATCGAGCGGCCTCAATAGAGCTTTCTTTGTTATCAGGCATCCCATCGGTGGCGATAATCATGATTCTTGCCCCATCTTTCATTTCTAGTTTTTCCGTAGCCATTAAGATAGCATCAGTCATATTAGTAGATCCATCAGTATCCATTGATTCTAATTGATCATAGATCTCTGATAGGTTTGATTGCGGTTCTACTAAATGAGTAGCATCGGAATCAAATTTAATCAAACCAACAAAATATGATTTAATCTTAGCGTCTAAGGCAAAGCTTGCGGCCCCCTTTTTAACACTATTCAATTTTTCTCCATCCATACTTCCCGAACAATCAATAACCAGATAAACATATCCTTGAATAGAAGATTTTCTTCCAGCAAGAATAGTTATTCCGTTATCTTTTTCTGACAATTCCATTGCTTTCGTAAAATCAAAATTAGGAATGATGTGTTTTTCCATTTTAGACCTCCAATTAAGTTGTTTATATGCTAGCATTATTATATCAAATTATTGTAAAGGAGTCAAGTATTATTTTTAATTGTAAATTTCAATAATATACATTAGAATAGAATTAATCAAAATTTTTCCACACTCATTATTGATTAGATGGGATGTGAGATTCCGGATTTTGTAATCGTGATTCGATTTCTTGTGGGC
>CAZTRS010000021.1:0-6477 GCA_964616795.1 uncultured Candidatus Saccharibacteria bacterium | reverse complement strand
TTAGATGGGATGTGAGATTCCGGATTTTGTAATCGTGATTCGATTTCTTGTGGGCGCATTATTTATGATTTCTTCAGAACAATATTATTTTAAAGTAGGTAGGGCTACAGAATTAAAAAATCCTTGGGAAAGGAGGATTTTTCGTTTTTTTGAAATATTACCGGGATTTTTATCTTGGCTGACTATTGTTCTAATTTTTATTTTTTCTTGGAAACTTCCGGTTTTTGCCGCTATTTTTATTGTGCTTTTTGATACGTATTGGTTAATTAAAACTATTTTTCTTTCATTTCATCTTTCTCATAGTTTTAAGATCATGAAGATTTTTCAAAAAAGAGATTGGTTGAAAGAATTGGAAAATTTACCGAAAGAAAAATATAATTTAGCTATTTCTGATTGGTCAGAAATTTATCATTTGATTATATTACCCATGACTAATGAGGGGATTGATGTAGTTGCCCCCAGTGTTGAATCTTTGACCAGGTGCCAATATCCTAAAGAGAAAATGATTGTGGTGTTAGCCATTGAAAAAAGAATGGGTGAAAGCGCTAAGCAGGTAGCAGAAAAAGTGCGACAAGATTTAGGAAGTCAATTTTTCAAATTTATTATTTCCGAACATCCGGCTGATATTGCCGGTGAAATAGCGGGTAAGGGTTCTAATGAAACTTGGGCAGCCAGAGAAGCTAAGAGATTTATTGATGAACAAAAAATTTCTTATGAAAATGTTGTGGTTTCTTCTTTTGATATTGATACAGTGGTGCCTGATGGATATTTTGCTTGTTTAACTTATCATTATTTGACTGCTAAAAATCCCTTGCAGTCCAGTTTTCAGCCTATCCCCATTTTTTCCAATAATATTTGGGTGGCTCCAGCTTTGGCGCGGGTAGTTTCTTTTTCTTCCACTTTTTGGCAATTAATGCAACAATCTCGGCCGGAACGTTTAACAACTTTTTCTTCTCACTCCATGCCGTTCAAGGCATTGGTGGAAATTGATTTTTGGAAAACCAATGTTGTTTCCGAGGATTCTCATATTTTTTGGCAATGTTTGCTTTATTATCATGGTGATTGGAAAGTGGCGCCGCTTTTTTATCCGGTTTATATGGATGCTAATGTTGATAAAACTTTTTGGAAAACTATTTTCAATCAGTATAAACAACAAAGACGCTGGGCCTATGGCGCGGAAAATATCGCCTTTTTTTCTTTTGCCTTTTTAAAAGATTCATTTTTAATGAAGGGAAAGCAGCGATTTCCTTTTAAGAAAAAACTTTACTGGTTCTTTACTATATTAGAGGGGGCGCATTCTTGGGCCACCAACTCGCTTTTAATATTTTTATTAGGTTGGCTTCCTATGATATTAGGTGGAGCGCATTTTAATTTAATGCTTTTATCTTTTAGTTTGCCAAGAATTACCAGATATATTATGACTTTAGCTTCTGTTGGTATAATAACCTCGGCGATTATGAGTTTCAGTTTTTTGCCGCCCAAGCCGATGCATTATGGTCGTTGGCGTTATATTCTTTTCTTCTTACAGTGGATTTTAATGCCCTTAAACTTGATTTTCTTTGGTTCTTTCCCGGCCTTAGAGGCGCAAACACGTTTGATGTTGGGGAAATATATGGGTTTTTGGGTGACGCCGAAGCATAGGGAGTAAAATTAATTTCAAAATTCTAATTTCCAATGTCAAATGAAGTTGTAATTTTTAACTTTTAACTTTGCATTTTTAATTGTCGTGTAATATAATAAATAAGTCGCGAATAATATTATTTATCCCGTTAAATATTTCGCTTATAATGAAATAGATTCGGGCGTGAGATGAGTAAAGTTAATAATATAATAATACCAATATACTAATGCATATGAATAATACGAATATTAGTATAATCGCAGCGAGGGAGTAAAGTAAGAATATCAATTATTACTTTACGACCGAGCAAGATTATATAGAAAAGCGTATATAATTAGTATGAATTTGTATATTAGTATTGCTTGTCGTAAATAATTATGGAACAAGAAGAAAAAAAGAAAAAAGATTTATTTTTGCCGATTTCCATAGTGATTGCTGCCGTAGTGATAGGCGGAGCAGTGATTTATTCTAATGGTTTAAAATCAGTTGGCAAAAATGGCGCTACACCGACACCATCAGGAGAAGTCGTGGCAATGAATATAATTCCCGAAGATAAAGTTTTGGGAGATTCTAATGCTGAACTCACTATGTTTGAGTTCAGCGATTATGAGTGTCCTTATTGCGCGAGATTTCATAAATTAACTCGTCCGGAAATCATTTCTAATTATATTGATACCGGAAAAATGAAAACAGTTTTTCGTGCCATGCCATTTCATTCTAATTCTTTAATGGATATTCAGGCATCTTGGTG
Organism: uncultured Candidatus Saccharibacteria bacterium; assembly: GCA_964616795.1. Classification (GTDB taxonomy): domain Bacteria; phylum Patescibacteriota; class Minisyncoccia; order UBA6257; family JAAZHW01; genus DAONDV01. Next base: position 4,105 of record CAZTRS010000021.1, on the reverse strand, counting down.
CGCCAACGCCCAAAATAAGTATTGGGAAATGCATGATTTAATGTTTACTAAGAAGGATGCTGAAGAAACCTTAACTGCCGATTTTTTAGCAAAATATGCAGAGGGGTTAGGATTAAATAAAGCCAATTTCGTTGCTTGTTTAACAGATGCCAAAGATATGGAAAAAATCAATGAAATTGCTGCGGCCGCGCAAAACGCCGGAATCTTAGCTACCCCTATCTCTTTAATTGTTAAAGAATTACCAGCAGAATTGGATTCAGCGTCCATCATTACGGAATTACAAAATGGTTCTTCAATTATTTATATTGATAACGGAGTAATCATTATTGGCGCCCAGCCATTTTCTACTTATCAAACAGAAATTGATAAATTATTAGATTAAATTTGAAAGTCGAAAGTAGAATTTAGAAAGTGGTTCACCCCGTGAAATAATTTTACTCGCCGAAGGCGAGATAAAATTAAGATTTTGAATTATCATTTCAAAAAGGGGCTATTAAAATGAAGTCGTTAATTAAAGATAAATAATGATTTAAGAGGTATCTCTCAAAATCTTATTTCACTGGGTAAATGCAAATAAAAATTTATTCTACATTAAATTGTCCATATTGTGTTATGGCTAAAGATTTCTTTAAAAGCCGGGGTTTAGAGTATCAAGATATTAATGTAGCGGAGGACCAAGTGGCTTTTCAGGAAATGGTTAAGAAATCCGGGCAAATGGGTGTGCCGGTAATAGATATTGATGGTAATATTATTGTTGGGTTTAATCGTTTGGAAATAGAAAAACTCATTAAATAGCATAAAAACTCTCCGTAAAACGGAGAGTTTTTATGCTATAAAATCCGAATTTCTAATGTCAAATTTCAAATCAAGTTTAAATGTCTAAACGTCAAATAATTTTTGGATTTTGTTCGCCAACTGGCGGATTAGGATTTTGTTGGAAATTAGATATTTGGATTTTGACATTTTTGCTATTTCCTTGTCTTTAAATTTTTGATATAATAGAAGAAATAGCAAATAATATGGCTAAGCAAAGTAAAATCACGGCTTATTTTAAATTTCCGGAAATGAAGATTTTCTGGATTATTTTAGTTCCACTAGTAGCTCTTATTGCTATTAGTTTTTATCTCGGTAATTCCACCGTAGGATTAACAACTCTGGTTGTTTCCCTAATCGTTTCCATTATAGTTTTTTTTGTTAGTTTGGGATCAGCTCGTACTCGTTTTAATTTAATTAATGAACGCAATCAAATTGAATTAATTATTGCTAACTTTACTGATGCCATCGTAGCTTATGGCGATGATTTTAAAGTTACAGCTTTTAATAAAGTAGCCGAAGAATTATTTCGTTTAAAACAAGAAGATGTCTTGGGTAAAATTGTTTCCCCGGAATGGGCGAAAAATTCCGATACGGCGATTTTGACCCGTGTACTTTTTCCGAGTTTAGCTCCTTCTATGACTTGGAGAAGCGAGCCTAATGTTTATCCTCAAGTAGTAGATATTACTTTTGTGGAACCACATTTGGAATTGACTGTGACCACTGTACGCATTGTTAATCAAGTAGGAGATATTTCCGGCTTTTTCAAAATTATTAAAGATAAAACAAGAGAACAGGAATTAATTACGGCTAAATCCGAATTTTTAACTGTAGCCGCTCATCAATTGCGTACCCCACTCTCCGGTATTAAATGGGTCTTTGAATCTTTAATTCATGGAGACTTTGGGCCAATAACTGACCAGCAAAAAGAAATTTTGAATAATGGATTGGTGGCTGCGGAAAAGGTTTCCAAAACAGCTAATGATTTATTGGACACTTCCAATATTGAGTCCGGTAAATTCGGTTACGAATTTGTAGAAGGTGATATTATTGATTTGATTAATAAAATGATGGATGGTTATGCGGTTCTTACTCAAAAACACAATATTAAAATATATTTTGAATACCCGCCCGATGGTGTGCCAAAATTTAAATTTGACCCAGTGAGAGTAAGATTAATTTTTCAAAATTTATTGGAAAATGCTATTCGTTATAATGTAGAAAATGGAGAAATTGTGATTAAATTAGAAAAGAAAGACCCATTTTTAGAAATTTCTGTGCGTGATACTGGTATTGGTATTCCTCAAAGTGAAGTTTCTAAACTTTTCACTAAATTTTTTCGCGCTGCCAATGTTTTAAAATATGAAACCGAAGGCACTGGCTTGGGATTGTATATTGTGAAGAATATAATAGAAGCGCATGGTGGAAAAATTTGGGTAGAATCTATTGAGAATAGAGGGACGACCTTTTTCTTTACTTTGCCTATGGCCGAGGGTTTAATTGCTAAAAAAAAGTTTATAGCTAACTAATTCCGCGCTTTTTGTGGATTTAATCGGTCATTCACTATGGTGAATGACCGATTTTTGTTGAATATATTTATAAAAGGTGCGGGATTGACATCCGTCATCTCTATAGTGAGGAGGGCTTGAGCCCGTTAGAGAACGTCGTGCTTAAAAAGCGCGACTTCAGTCGCCGGCGGCGACTTTTCTCTAACTGTTTTAGGCATCGTTTTCATATGCTCCCAGATTAACAGAAAAGTGCAATATGAGTATACACATTATCAAATGGGCTTGACTTTTATATTATTATGCTATATAATAGAGACATAGAAATTAAGGAGCTCTTTTAAAATAAAAATTAATCCACCAAAGAGGTGGGAAAAAGGAGGTTTAGATGAAATTAAGAATCAGGGAGTTTTTGTTTATGGTTTCCGGGGTGTTGTGTGGTTGGTACCTCTGTGAGGTAGCAACCACGGAGCTGAATCGCCCGAGCTTTTTGCTCGTGGCGGTAGTGTTAATCCTAGTGGCTCCGAAAAGCCACGGGAAATAAAAAACAAGGAGGTTCAGATGAAACTGAACAGTATTTTCAGAGTGTTCGTGAAGGGAATCGTGCGTGAACTTCTGCCCAAGGTGCAGGAGGAGGCGCGGAAGCTCGGCCTGGACAACAAAGCGGTGGCACTCGATGCCAATCGCAAGGAAACCAGAGTCGACTGTAACATCAAAGACGGGAAGATCATCCCCGTGGTTCCCGGCTTCATGCCGCAGGTCATCAACTATGGCATGCCGGCCAGAGAAGGGACCGCGGCGGTGGCCATCGACACCCGCAAGGAGGGCAAGCTGGAGATCAAGGTCTTCAAGCCCCAGCACTCTTTCCTGTTCTTCCGGAACGGGATGGTGTTCAACCTCTGGAACCGTCTCCTGGAGGTGTTCTACCTCGGTGCCGAGAAGGGAGAGGTATACTGGCACCCGGTTTACAAACCGATGTTCCAGTGTTCCGTGCCGTCCTACGTCATGAGCGATTCGCAGATGCGCGAGTATCTGCGGGATAAGCTCAAGGGCAAGGTCCTGGACAGTCATCTGAAGGTTCTGGATGAGCTCACGCTCAACCCGGTCATTGAGAAGAAGGCCACGTTCCACCAGGACAAGGCGCCCAACCATGGCATCGACATCAGTGGCAAGTCCGAAGACGGATTGCCGGGCACCGTGGTCGCTTCCGCGGACCCCCCGCCCTCGACCGAGGACGAGAGTGGCGCGATTGACCGCAAGGCCGATCGTCGCTCCAAGTCCAGCGGTAAGGGGGGCGACAAGGCCAACCGCAAGCCCAAGCCCGAAGGCAGGGTCAAGTCCAACAGCGAACTGACCGCTGACCTCAAGGCCGGCGTTCCCGCCGACGTCGCCGCCGAGTAATCGACGGCATCCTCCAAGTAACACCGGACCCGAGTGCGTGTAATGCGCATTCGGGTCCATTTTTTATTTATAATTTGTATTTTTATTAAGGTTGGCCGGGTAGTGAAAATTCGACTAATAAAATTGCATTTATTCAAAAACTTTAAACAAAATTTTATATCTCTATTATTCAAAATAATAAAATAATAAGAATTATTCACGAGCAAATGTCGAATTTCTACTACCTGGTTGATCCAGTATGAGAATTTCCAATTCCAGGCAGTAGAGCAAGGCACATTGCCTGGCAAGCCATGTAGTAGAGCATAGCACACTGCCTGGCAAGCCAGGTAGTAGAGCAAAGCACACTGCCTGGCAAGCCAGGTAGTAGAGCAAAGCACACTACCTGG
>CAZTRS010000020.1:9467-11595 GCA_964616795.1 uncultured Candidatus Saccharibacteria bacterium | reverse complement strand
CAGTCTGAATTGAATAAAAAAACTAAATCGAGACTAAAGTCTTCCACTTTTAATCTCTTTTCTTATTTTTTTCATTAAATCCAAATAAAATTTAATGTTGTGAATAGTAGTTAAACGATGATAAAGCATTTCCTTGGTTTTATATAAATGATGTAAATAAGCGCGGGTAAAATTCTGACACGCATAACAATCGCAATTTTTATCCAATGACTGAAAATCATTGGCATATTTACCCTTGGATATAGCAATAGTTTCATAGAACTTACCCTTAAAATTTATATCCGCTTTAATCCGCGTTTTTAATCGGCGCTTATCTGCGTTTCGTTTAAAAACGAAAAGGTCACCGTGCCGAGCATGACGAGTAGGAATTACGCAATCAAACATATCCACGCCTCTTTTCACCGCTTCCACAATTTGTTCCGGATAACCGACACCCATTAAATAATGTGGCTTATCTTGCGGTAATTTATCTTTCAAAAAATCCAAAATCTTATACATTTCTTTAGTCGGCTCTCCCACCGCCAATCCGCCAACTGCATATCCATCAAAACCAATATTTACTAAATCTTGCAAATTCTTCTCTCTTAAATCTTTAAAAACTCCACCCTGAATAATGCCGAACAATAAATTTCTCTTTGTTTTATACTTTGTGTTTTGTATTTTACATCTTTCCGCCCACTCCGTTGTTCTTTCTACTGCTTCTTTTACTTTTTTCTTATTAGCGCCATAACCAGCGCACTCATCCAAGCACATCATAATATCCGAGCCAAGATTTTTTTGAATATTAATGGCTTTTTCCGGAGTTAAAAATATTTTCTTCCCATCTATTTCCGAACGAAATTCCACCCCTTGGTCAGAAATTTTTCTAAATTTGGAAAGTGAAAAAACCTGATAGCCACCGGAATCAGTTAAAATCGGTCCGGACCACTTCATAAACTTATGTAAACCACCGGCTTTTTTCATAATTTCATCCCCCGGTCGCAAAAATAAATGATAAGTATTAGATAAAATTATTTCTGCTCCCAATTCTTTTACTTCTTCAGCAGTTAAACTTTTAATCGCTCCCCGAGTAGCAATAGGCATAAAAAATGGAGTATTAATAACACCATGTTTAGTGGTTAATTTCCCAACACGAGCATATGATTTTTTAGATTGTTTTATTATGTGAAACATATAAACAAATAACCAATAATCAAGAAACAATAATCAAAAAAAATGAAAATTTGATTATTGATTATTATATTTTGGTTATTGCTAATAATTTAAAATTAAATTATTAGCATGGCATCGCCAAAACTATAAAAACGATATTTTTTCTTAATAGCTTCCTGATATGCTTTCTTTATGAGTTTATCGCCAGCAAAAGCGCTCACCAACATTAAAAGAGTGGATTTAGGCAAATGAAAATTAGTGATTAAACCATCAATAAAACGAAATTTATAACTCGGATAAATAAAAATATCTGTGAATTTAGCGCCAGCTTTCAATTTCCCCTTTTTATCGCTGAATGATTCCAACGTCCGACAAGCAGTAGTGCCTACGCTAATAATTCTTTGCCCATTCTTCTTATATTGATTTAATCTTTTAGCCGTAGCTTTGTCAATCATCGCCCACTCTGAATGCATTTGATGTTTTTTAATATTTTCTTCTTTAACCGGCTGAAAAGTTCCCAAACCAACATGTAAAGTCACATATTCAATCTCAATCCCCTGTTTTTGTAATTGTTTTAATAATTTGGGAGTGAAGTGAAATCCGGCCGTAGGCGCTGCTACTGAGCCCAAATATTTAGCAAAAACTGTTTGATATTCTTTTTGTAATTTGTTTTCTTTATCCGGAGATTTAATATATGGCGGGATTGGCGTTTGTCCTATTTGAAAAATTATTTTTTTAAAAACTTCGCCATCCTTATTAAATCTAATAATTCTTTCTTGCCCTAAAACTTTAATAATCTCTCCTTTCAATCCTTTATTAAAAACTATTTTTTGTCCTTGATTTAATTTGGGACTACCAATTACTATCCATTCACTTCCCCATTTATAATTATTTAAATTTTTAACATTAGGTTGAATTAAGAAAACTTCCACCTTTCCACCAGTTTCAGATTTTTTACCTATCAATCGCGCTGGAA
>CAZTRS010000020.1:0-9367 GCA_964616795.1 uncultured Candidatus Saccharibacteria bacterium | reverse complement strand
CTAGGATTAACCGGTTTTTGCGCGATTAATTCTTTTGGTAAATTGTAATCAAAATCTTTAAGTTTCATTTCTTATATTCTATCAAAACAACCCGATAAAACAAAACCACTCAATTCAGGGTATGATACCCTGAATTGAGTGGTAAATAACAAAAAATTATTAACCAACCAAAACTATTTTATCCCCTGTTTTTATTTCCACTCCACTATCAACACTGAAGCCAGCTTCTTTCCCTTCTTCCGCTTCTTTTACATCCTTTTTCATTACCTGAATATTAGTAATCTTACCCATTCCTAATTCTTCTTCTCCACGCATAATCTTAAATTGATTACCCCTCACAAATTTACCTTTAATAACTTTTCCACCAACTACTTGGCTATTTTTTCTTTGACTGAAACAAGCTAAAACCTGTAACTCCCCCTCTCTCTTTTCTTTTTCATTAGCAATAATTTTATCAATTTCTTCCTTAAAGAATTTCTCTACTTCATAAATAATGTCAAAAAGGAAATATTTTATCTTTTTATTTTGCGCGGTGCTTTCTAAATCATTAGGCACTTTGACACGAAAACCTAAAATCCAAGATTTAGTGGCTTGAGCATTTTGAATGTCAGAAGAATTAATATCACCGATACCGGCATCAATAATCTGCAAACTTCTTTCACCCATTTCTATTTTACTTATAATTTTCTGTAAGGCCTCCAAAGAACCAGCCACATCAACTTTAATAATCAAATTAATATTTTTCTCGTCATCAGAAGAATTTTGTTTGCCATTTTTAAAATCAGGTTTATTTTCAATTTTAGCTAAATCATCAATTAAATCTCCTGTAACAAATTCTTCGCCCACTTTCGGCAATTCTTTAAAGCCAAAAACTAAAACAGGCTCTGAAAAAATGGCCTCAGTTATTTTTCTACCCTTACAATCTTCCATCATCTTTACTTTCCCTCTGGCGCTGATAGTGCCTATTTCATCACCCACTTTTAAAGTACCATTTTTAATAATTAAAGAAACGATAGCTCCCTTGCGGTTATCCATTTTCGCCTCAATCACCACACCTGAGGCAACGACATTTGTGTCAGCTTTCAATTCCTCCATATCAGCCATCAATAATATCATTTCCAATAATTCTTCAATATTTTTATTTTCTTTGGCAGAAATCAAAACAAAAGGCACGTGTCCGCCCCAGCCCTCCAAATAAACCCCTAATTCAGCCAATTGCTGTTTTACTTTATCGGGGTTAGCTTCGGGTTTATCAATTTTATTAATAGCCACAAAGAACGGAGTTTTGGAATCTAAAATAGTTTTTAAAGCTTCTTTAGTTTGCGTTTTTACACCCTCGTCAGCAGCTACCACTAAAATAGCCACATCTCCAATTTCCGCTCCTTGCTCTCGCATATGTGAAAAAGCCTCATGACCAGGCGTGTCAATAAAAGTAATCCGACGTTTATTAAACTCAGGATTTTTTTCGCTATAAAAAGTTATCTCATAAGCGCCAACGTGTTGAGTAATGCCACCTGATTCTTTGTCAATAATATTGCTTTTTCTGATAGCATCCAAAAGTTTGGTTTTACCGTGGTCAATGTGCCCCATCACTACTACAATCGGCGGTCGCACTATTAAGTTTTTGATAGTATTTTCTGTCATACCGGGTAGTGAAATTTCAAATATTATATAGAGATTATACTGAAATTCACAAAAATTATTTTATATAGACTTTATTTATAATACCAGGCTGTTTAACGCCAAAAGCGTTTTTTAAAATTCTACTATCCTGGCATAATAAAAGTGTTTACATTCTACTCCTAAAATATAATTTTGACAACTCAAAAGCCGGTCGCCTTAGGCGACCGGCTTTTAAATATTTATTTACTCTTAGAAATAATCTTATCAATCACTCCATAATCTTTGGCTTCTTCCGCGGTAATATAGAAATCTCTATCTGTATCCTTTTCAATCTTTTCTAATGATTGCCCGGTATGTTTAGCCAAAACCTGATTAATTTTATTCTTAATTTTCAAAATCTGTCTGGCAGTAATTTCAATTTCGGTAGCCTGACCTTCAGCGCCACCCATTACTTGGTGCAACATAATTTCCGCGTTAGGCAAAGCAAATCTTTTTCCCTTAGCGCCACAAGCCAATAAAACCGCTCCACCAGAAGCTGCTTGCCCAATACAAATCGTGGAAACATCCGGTTTAATGTATTCCATAGTATCATAAATCGCCATGGCTGCTGTCACTGCGCCCCCCGGACTATTAATATAAATCTGAATATCTTTTTTCTCGTCCTCATGAGCTAAAAAAAGCAATTGCGCAATAATACTATTCGCCACGCCATCAGTAATCGGTCCGCCTAAAAAAATAATTCTTTCTTTTAATAAACGAGAATAAATATCATAAGCTCGCTCTCCATATTGAGATTTTTCAATCACCGTAGGAATTAAATTAAACGATTCTTGTTCCATGATTTTGAAGGTTGAATGTAGAATGTAGAATGTAGTTTTTAACCACCTTCTACTTTCTACTCTCCACTTTCTATTTACAACGACTCTAATAATTGAAAGACTTTTTCATTAGTTAATCTTTCTTCAGTGTATCCCCAAAGAGCATCTCTGTCAATTTGCTTTTCTGCTTCTTGAGAGCTTCCAAAGCGCGCCAAAAATCCCGCCATAGCTGCTTCCATTTCTTTATCAGAAGGATGACAATCTTCTCGTTTAGAAATTTCTTTCAAAATTAACATGCCATTAACTGTCTTTTCAGCCTCTTTTTTCAAATCTTTTTCAATGGATTCTTTGTCCTTTTTAGCTCTTTTTAAATAATCGTCAAAAGAAAGACCGGCGTCTTTAGCCATATGCTCTAATTCGTGCATACGATAATGAGTTTCATTTTCCACTAAAATCTCCGGTAAATCAATTTTTGTTTCTGCCAATAATTTTTCCATCATCTGCGCTCTCATTTTATCTCTTTCTTTAATTTCTTTTTCCGCTAATATTCCCTCTTCAATAGACTTTTCAAACTCTTTCACATCTTTAAATTTACCAACTTTTTTAACCCATTCGTCATTTACTTCCGGTAACTTTCTTTCATTAACTTTTTTCATAGTCACTTTGAAAAACAACTTTTTCCCGCGCAAACTTTCATCCCAATAATCATCCGGCGCTGTGATTTCAAACTCTTTTTCTTCATTGCTTTGCATCCCCTCAATTTCCTTTTCAAAACCGGGCAGAAAATTACCCTCACCAAGAATGAATTTTTCTTCTCCGGTGGCTTTTTCCAATTTTTTATCACCGGCTAAAGATTCTACATCTATTTCCACCATATCTCCCTTTTGAGCTTCTCGTTGAACTTCCGCCAATTCTGCCCTTGATTTTCTCAACCAGTCAATGGCTTTATCTGTTTCCTCTTTTTTTACCTCTTGTTTCTTCCTGTTTTTTGAAACCTCTTTGGCAATCTTTTTATAATCCGGTAAATTAACTTCCGGTAAAACAGAAAATTTTAATTTATAAACAAATTCATTACCGGGAGCCAATTTAATAATTTCCGCATTAACTCTGCCAATTGGTTCAATGCCTTCTTTTTCTAAAATTTCCGGATAAGTTTTATTAATTACGGAATTAGCCGTTTCATTATGAATGTCTTCTTCAACGCCAACACCGGCTAAAATACTATTTGGCGCCTTACCAGGACGAAAACCTTTTACCTGAATTCTCTCAGAGACTTTTCTTCTGGCTAATTTCCAAAATGTTTCCATTTCTTCAATAGAAACAGAAACTTCTAATTCTATTTCCGATTTAGGAAGTTTTTTTAAAATGTGTTTCATATATTGCTTGCCCGACGTCTTTTGGGGTCGGAATTCCGACTCCGCTAGGCGGATGTCGGGATATTTTCTTCAATATCCTCCCCCTCCGACTCTTTTGGTTTTTCTTCTACTTCAGCTACTCCCCCCTCAACTTCTTTTTCCGGAGCAGCTTCACTGCGTACATCTATTTTCCAACCGGTTAATCTGGCGGCTAAACGCACATTTTGTCCGCCCCTACCAATAGCCAAAGATAATTGGTCCTCCGGCACAAAAATCCTTGCTTCTCTTTTTGGGGAAACTTCCACACGAGAAACTTTAGCCGGAGAAACAGATTGCGCAATAAACTTTTCCGGGTCTTCATCCCATTTAATAATATCTATTTTTTCTTGTCCTAATTCATTCAAAACCGCCATTACCCTAGTACCTTTTTGACCAACGCAAGAACCCACCGGGTCCACGCCCTCTAAATTAGAACTCACGGCTATTTTTGTTCTGCCACCGGCTTCACGAGCAATGGCCATAATTTTTACTGTGCCAGTAGCAATTTCCGGAACTTCCAATTCAAAAAGTTTAGCTAAAAACTTCGGGTGACTGCGAGATAAAACTATCATTGGCCCACGCATATCTTCCTGCACAGCCACGATAAAAAATTTCATCCTCTCTCCAATTCTATAACGCTCGCCCTGAACTGATTCATTATAAAACATCACACCCTGAGTACGTCCTAAATTAACAAAAACATTACGTCTTTCAATGCGTTGAATTAAACCACTGATTATTTCTCCTTCTTTTTCTTTAAATTCACCCATAACTGCGCCTCTCTCCGCTTCTCTTAAACGTTGTAAAATGACCTGTTTGGCTGTTTGAGCGGCGATTCTCCCAAATTCTTCGCGAGATTCCAATGGAAAAATCACCTCTTCGCCCACCATCACATCAGGATTAATTTTTTTGGCATCATCAATCATAATGTGCCTCTCTTCATTAAAACGAATTTTCTTGGATTCTCCATCTTCGCCAATCAGCTCCTCTTTCTCTTCTTCCTTAACAATCTTTCTTCTTTTCGGCTTTTCCCCGACATCCTCCGGAATCGGGATTCCGGCATTGCCTTCGGCAATCGTCGGAACTTTTTCTATATTTTCTTCATCTTCTTCTGCTTCTTCCTTCAGCATGCTTTGGTCAACAACTGTTTTAACTTGCCAAAATTTAACCTCGCCTGATTCTTCATCCATTTTGGCGCGGACTACTTCATTTTTGGTGCCATACTCTTTTTTATAAGCAGCGGCGATGGCTTGCTCAATGGTTTCTAAAACCTTTTCTTTGACAATGCCTTTTTCTTCCGCTATTTGAGCAATGGCTGAATTAAAATCTTTAAAATTAAACATACTTGTTCACTACAAGCAATACTAATATACTAATTCATACTAATCATACGAATAAATTATTCACGCATTAGTATAATCGCAGCGAGGGAGTAAAGTAAGAATATCAATTATTACTTTACGACCGAGCAAGATTATATAGCGAAGCGTATATAATTCGTATACATTCGTATATTGGCATCGCGTTTAAAACTCGACAATTTTATATTATTAAAGGCCCGCTTAAAGCGGACCTTTTACATCAAACCTAAACAACAGTATAGCAAATTAAAAATAAAAGTCAACCCCGCACTCTTTGTGAATGATAATAAACTAATAGCCAGTCACTTAAAGCGACTGGCTAAATCCACAAAAATATAATATCTTCACAATCCACAATCTACAATCCACATTCTACTCTCCAATTGGTAAATTAATGGGTGGCTCACCCTTTTTCGCTTCAATTCTACGCAAGAAAGGCGCTTCCACGCTCATAATTGGAAAATGATAAATCGTGGCTAATTCTTCCGTATTAAGAATTGACTTAATGCCGGGATTAAAAATTCTTAAGCGATAAGCGATATAAAGCAAGCGTTTCTTCAAAAATTCTTTTTGGGGTTTAAACGGATGTTGAGCTGAACAAGAACTGGGTTTATATATTTTCAAGGCGTTCAAATTTTGAGTGCTAAATTGCTGCAAAGCGCCCATAATACTGTTAATATTCTGACGATTAAAAGTTTCTCTTCTGTCTATATATAAAAACCTGACAAAGGATTCAAAACCGAGTTTAGCGGTTTTATTTTGAATAGCTTCAATAATATCTTTTTCCCCTTGGGTTAAATGACTTACCTTACTTGTGCCCGCATCTTTATCTTCTGCGCCAAAATCCCACTCCGGCAGAACCACCGGCGCCTTGGCTAAATTAACGGCAAATTGCCCCACAAATTCTCCCAAACCCATTTCTTTTTTCGGTCCTTTTTTACCGGCTAATTTATCAACAATAGCATCCGCCTCTTTCTTCCACGCATCATCGGTATATTTAATTAAAATCTGTAACCAAACCTTTTGGTCCCCTTTTAACTTACTCATGGTTTCTACAATACTGGAAAGCGGGTCAAGTCTTTTTTCTTCTTTTACTTCCTCAAAATATTCATAAGTTTTTATGGGATAGGCCGATTCTTTAGCTAAACCGAAATCAGCCCCCCAACAATCAAAATATTTATTAGGAATGTCCTTGGGCATAAATTCCACATAATCTTGAGACTCTATCAATTCCGCGCTGGGATACTGAGCATAAATTTGCGCTTCCACCAAATTCCTGAATTGTTCCGGTGTTTTAATGTAAAAAGAGATGCCACCGCCATTACCGACGATTTCCAAACTTAACCACAACTGCATTTCTCCTTTAATGTATTTCTTTTTGAATTCGGAAACAGACATTCTGGTGGCATGAAAAGTGGAAAAGATATTTTCCATTGATTTCGGGGTTTTAATTATATCCTTAGGCACCCGTAATTCCAATAGAACATATTTCACACCCTTCAAAAAGCGCACATTGATATACTTCATATACACATCAAAAAGAATATTAAAAAGCCAGATTGGCAAAACAATCCACCAAATCCAAGAAAAAACCGTCCAAATAGACGCCAATATTTCACCGATAATACCTAAAAAAGTTGCCATAGCAATACATTAATATTTTAACAAATTTTAACGGCGGAAACAACCCCGATAAAAATTCAATCAAAAGATTATTAAAAACAAGGATATGGGACTAAATCGCTTCCGACGCGCGTTATTAACACCCAAAGAATCCCTGCAATTTTTGACGGGGCGAGAAACGAATGCCGCTCCGACGGAAAGTCGGAGCGGCATTAATCATTTTACTTAGTTAAAGCGTATCTGCCATCGGGCAATTTTTTAAATAATTTCTTATCTTGTAAATTGATTAGAATAGTGGCATCTTTAACAATTCTGTGTTTTTTCATTTCTTCCACTAAATCTCTATAGGATTTTGGTCCGGTTTTCTTCATAATTTTCACTAAAACATCTTTCACGGTCCCCGGTTCATATCCCCAATCAGATAAAGCATAAAGACCGCGTCCAATTAAAATAAAATCAGGGTCTTTAATTAATTCATTATGGACAGTAGTAGAACGAGCATTTTTATCTCCTTCAAAACCAGCCTTATTAATCAAATCAGCAAGCTCTTCAAAATGCAGAGGTTTTTGTACACTGGATAAAATTAATTTAGCTTTGGAATTAACGCTCACCGGATTAATTAATGGCCATTCGGTTAAACCAAATTGATAAAATGGATTAAAACCGAATTCTTTAGACAAATCCAAATAAGAAAGAAGAATATTTTCATTCTTAATCCCGAATTCTTTCATGGCTTTATGCACTAATTCATGGTATTGATCAATGGATAACGGCTTATCTTCTCTCTTTAATTCTTTTTTGACAAATTTATGAACAGAATCAACTTTTTTCAAAACTTCCGGTTCACGATACCAAGCGGAATGATTATTTTTTCTTTCCAATAAATAATTAAAATAAGGAGCAAGGTCCAATAAAAACCAAATATTATTTTGTAAACGGTCTGATTCTTTTTGGTCTTTTAATAATCTAGCCGGGTCTTCCGCCAAAGTATTACTGGCCTCTTCCAATAATCTTTTTTCCCTACGGATACCCCCCAAAACATCCAATTGATATTTTAAAGCCTCCACGGTTTCGCTCAAAGAACTGATATTTTTTCTTAAAGCTTCTAAGGCAATCTCTTCAATCTGACGGATTCTTTCACGGGTTACGCCATTTTCCTGACCGATAGCCTCCAGGGTCATTGGGTCATCGCCAAAAAGACCATATCTTTTAGATATGACTTCTTTTTGTTTTTCCGGCAAAACGCCGATAAAATCACTTAATGTTTTTAATATAGGTGTTGGCATACCAGGTAATGAAATTTCAAATTACTTATCAAAACTTTCTGAAATTCCTTGTTTAATTTATTTAATTTAGACCACTATTTTGCACCAGGTTTATTTGTCGCCTGAGGCGACTTTTGAAATTCTACTACCTGGCATGTTTTTGTTTATTTGCTTATCTCCTAATATTACTCATATTTAAAATGATGTCAAGCCCCGCACCTTTAGTGGATAACTTCTATCAAAAAGTCAGTCGCCTTTAACGACTGACTAAATCCACTAAAGGTGCGGGACTAAGCCCAGTCATTTTATCTCCTTCTCCTCCCGTGAAAAGCTTGATGAATTTCTTTCAATTCTTTATTGGTCATATGAGTATAAATCTGAGTGGTGCTCACATTGGAATGCCCCAATAACATTTGCACTGAACGTAAATCAGCTCCATTTTGCAATAAATCGGTAGCGAACAAATGCCGTAAAGTATGCGGAGTAACATTGCGAGTGATGCCCACCATAGAAGCGTAATGTTGAATTAATCGTTGAATACTACGAGGCGTAATTCTTCCGATGACTTTAGGATTTTTAGCCTTACTAAAACTCACAAACAATGCCTCTTCAACATCTTCTCTTTTATCTAAATATTTTTTTAAAATTTCTCTGCTGATATCGGAAAGAAAAACCAAACGAATTTTATCACCCTTCCCCTTCACGCTAAATTCTCCCCGATTTAAATTAATACTATCACGATTCAAATGACATAATTCGGAAACACGCAAGCCCGTAGAAAATAAGGTTTCTAAAATCGCCTTATCCCGTAAATGCATCACCGAATCTCCTTTCACTGATGCTAATAATCTTTCTAAATCATCATAACTGATAATATCAATTTCATGTGCCGGCGCTTTTCCTAATTCCACTTGTTCGGCCGCTAAACTCGGTTCGCCAACTTTTGCCAGATACTTTAAAAATCCTCGCAAGGCAATGATATAATAATTCTGAGTTATTTTTTTGAGTCCGCCATCTGTATTAGATAAACGATTCAAATATAAACGATATTGCCTCACCAACTCTTGTTCTATTTGCTTAGTACTAATTTTATCCGCAGTCTTTCCTAATCTTTCCGCCACAAAACCTAAGAAGCGTGATAAATAATGGTTATAATTTTCCACAGTTTTTTGACTGCGATTTTTTTCAATTTCTAAATATTCCAAATATTGCCTCTTCGCTTGTTGTAAAGTCATCTTATTTAAATAACCAAATTATAATAACCAATAACCAAATCTTAAAAT
>CAZTRS010000019.1:2209-11713 GCA_964616795.1 uncultured Candidatus Saccharibacteria bacterium | reverse complement strand
GCTAGTTTGTTTGCTGTTTTGATTGTAAAAGAACAAAAGGGATGTGGAGAGCAAGCCGCCGAAAGGTCGACTTGCTCTCCATCAGGAAACACGTTTTTCACGTGTTAATAGGTATTATACTCCGCCTATTACGGATGGCCGGGGTGGTGGGACGTTAAGTGGTGGTGATGGAAAGTTTGTCGATCACTCTTTGGTGACCTCCTTTTTAAGCTTAGGCGTATTTTAACCTAGCTTTTTCATTATAAATAAGAGAATTAAAAAGTCAAGATTAAATAAAAAAATCGCCAGAAAGCGATTTTGTAATAGTGCCCTCGTGAGGAATCGAACCTCAATTACGAGATCCGCAATCTCGTGTCCTATCCATTAAACGACGAGGGCAGGATGTCGATATAAATTTTCAATTTTTAATTACTAATTTTCAATAAATAGTACAATGAATCAATTTTTAAATACGTTTTGTTAATTGAAATATTGAAAATTTAATGTAAATTGAGAAATGATAATTAAAAATTATTCTAAAATTTGAGGAAGTCCTCTAAGGTGTCCAAGAATTCTTCTTCGTATTGTTTTTCCGGAATATGTTTTTTCAAAAATTCCACAATTTTTTCTTTGTCCTTTTTTATGGGCGCTAAGACATATTTTTGAGTGAAAGAAGAGGTTTCAAAAATTAGGTATTCTCTGTCTGATTTTTTAAAAACTCCAAAACCCTTTATTTCGTTATGAGGAAAAGTTTTTTCATCAACAGTTACTCCTTGGATATTAATGCGGATAATGTGTTTCCTAGGACTTTGACGTCCCATGAGATAATAAACAACGGCAGCCAAAACAACAAAAATTAGGAAGAGATAATTTTTTTGAATAATAGCAAAAATAATTAAGGCAATGGCTAAAATAATAACGCCTGCATACCAAAGCAATCCGCGTTGGTGATAGTTTTTTTCTTCTTCTACTGACCACCAAAAAACGGAGTTATCAACCTGAGGCTTGATCTCTGTTGCGGGAATTATTTTTTCTTCAACAATCGGTTCTAAAATAGGCGCTGTTTTTTTTACAGCGGGAATTTTTTTCATCTTAGATTGACCTACTTTTTTGTTAGGCATTTTTGTCATAATTGTTGAAATTTTTAATCCGCCAGTTGGCGGAGAATAAAATTCCATTAGAATTAGTATCTGCTCAAACTATTCTTTCGCAGACGAATTCTTTAAATTGATTCTTTTCTCTTTTGTTTTAATGGAATCAATAATAAAATTATAGGTTTTTTTTAATTCTAATTTAGCCTTCATTTCGTCTAAGCCACCGAACTCAGAAGAGTGAATGAAGCCATACATTTCCGGCTCAATTTTAACTAAAGCGCCAAAAGGCATGAATTTATAGACTTCGCCTTTAATAATCTGCCCTTCTCCGTATTTTTCTATTTTATCCATCCACGGGTCTTGTTTAAGGGCTTTAATAGAGAGTTTTAACTCTCCATCGCGAAGACTGATAATTTGTGTTTCGTAAGATTCATTTTCTTTAATGAAATCAGCCGGATTTTCTACGGGTTGCCAATCAATTTCTGAAACAGGGATAAAAGCTCTTATTTGTTGGTCATCAACTTGAGCAATGGCTCCGTTGCCGATGATTTTAGTAACAGTAGCTGTGATTTTATCGCCAATTTTATATTTTTCTTCAATTAAGGATTGCATTTTTTCATCTTCAATTTTTCTTTCGGAAAAGATGATTTTATTGTCGCGTGGGTTAAATTCTAAAACTTTTACCTCAATATCTTTATTAACTAATTTACCTAATTCTTCTAAGATTTTTTCTTTGTCACCATCCTGAACTTTTGGGAAATGAATATCATTCATTTGAGAAGTTGGTAAAAATCCCTGGAAAGTGTCAGCTTGGATAATTAAACCTCCACGATTAGCAGAGAGAACCTTGCCAATGATAATTTCATTCTTTTGAGAGATATCTTTCATAGCGCGCCAGCCCATATCGCGATTAGCTTCTTGCAAAGAAAGGTCAACAAACCCCTTCTCATTTTCCGGGCTTAAAACTTTTACCTTGACCATGTCGTCAATTTTTAAATCATCAATCATTCCGCTGGAAGCATTGAATTCAGAACCCCAAACTACTCCGCTACCGAGATCACCTAAGTCTAAATACAAAGCTTTAGGAGTTTTTTCAACAACCCTGCCTTCTATAATAGAACCGGGGTTTAAACTGGGTAATTTGATGGAATGCCACCATAAAGGTTTCAATTTTTGCGTTCCATTTTCTTGATTGCTGCGCAAGTTATTCATACCAGGTAGTGAAATTTCAAATCGTTTATTTTAAATTTTTTGAAATTCATTTTTTAATTATATTATTTAGACTTTTTATTATATACCAGGTTATTAGCGCCGAAGGCGTTTTTGAAATTCTACTATCCTGGCATGGTATTTAGAATAGCAAATTTGAAAGAAAAAGGCAAATTTTGTCGGTTTAACCGACGGAATTTGTTTTTCAAAGCTCATTCTCACTGAAGTGATTGAGGGTGGATGAAGGAGGACTACATATATTAAGTTTGCTCATTTTATTTTTCTAGTCTAAAATCATAATATGAGTTTTTTAAAGAAATTGAATTTTTCCATATTAATCCCAGTGATTTTATTGGCCTTTTTTAGTTTATTAACCTTGGCCAGTTTATCTGCTAATGATGTTAGACCCTTTCAATCTTTTAAGAAGCAATTAACTTGGTATATTTTAGGTATAGTGGTTTTTCTGTTTTTGGGGAATTTATTGGACCATAGGATTTTGCAAAGTCATAACTTTTTTCCAGTTGGATTATATTTAGGCTGTCTTTTTTTGTTGATTTTGACCTTATTTTTTGGCACTGAAGTGAAAGGCACATCCGGTTGGTTAGGGTTTAATTTTTTTAGATTTCAACCGGCAGAATTGGCTAAAATAGCCTTAATAATTTTATTAAGTAAATATTTCGCTTCTTGGCATATTGAAATTTGGAGACCGCAAAGATTGCTAATTTCCGCTCTTTATACGGGGTTATTTTTTGTCTTGATTTTTTTGCAACCGGATATGGGTTCAGCCGTTATGTTTATTTTCATCTGGTTGGGTATGCTTTTGGTTTCAGGATTGCGTTTCAAACATTTTGTAATTTTGGTTTTGATTGGAGTAATTTTAGCCGGTGTGGGTTGGCAATATTTTTTGCATGATTATCAAAAAGACCGCATTTTGGGTTTTTTTAATCCGGCGCGTGACCCACTGGGAAGCGGTTATAATGTTATTCAGGCTAAAATTGCCATTGGTTCCGGAGGGTTTTTTGGTCGCGGATTGGGACAGGGGGTAGAAACGCAGTTGCGTTTTTTGCCTGAAGCCAAAACCGATTTTTTCTTGGCTGCTTTTATTGAAGAATGGGGTCTTTTCGGCGGTATTCTTTTGGCTATTGTTTTCGTGGTCTTCATTATACAATTATCCGGTATTGGACTCAGGGCTGATGATAATTTTTCTCGTTTGTTCGTTTTCGGCTATTTGTTGTTGTTAGTGAGTCAGATTTTTATAAACTTCGGAGCGAACCTGGGATTTTTGCCGGTCACCGGATTACCTTTGCCGTTTCTAAGCTATGGAGGGTCTAGTCTATTGATAAATTTCATCGCTCTTGGTATTATTCAGAGTATTAGAATGAGGAGTGTTTAAGCAACAATGAAAGAATTTTTTCTTACGATTTTTATAATTTATTTTTTAGCCTTCGGCTTTTTTATTTTTATCTTTAGTTATCAATTAAAACCGATTCAGGTCGATGCATCAGGAGAGGCGTCTTTTGTCGTGGAAAAAGGGCAGGGTTTTCAGGAGATATCCGATAATTTGGCTCAAGCCGGTTTAATTCGTTCCAAATCCAGTTTTAAACTCTACCTTTTGATTAAGGGTTGGGCTGATAAATTACAGCCGGGAACTTATGATTTTCCTCTGAATTATAGTAGCCAAAAAATCGCTAAAGTTTTAGTGGAAGATGCTCTAGAAGAAATAGCCGTTACTATACCTGAAGGATGGACGCTTTCTATGGTTGATGAGAAGCTGAAAAAAGAGGGAGTTTTAATTGGCGATGGCTTGAGTGTTTTGAAAATCAAAGATTTTTCTGACGCCAACTCCAATGATTATTTTGATTTTTTAAACACTAGTTTGCCGGAAGCGAGTTTAGAAGGATTTATTTTCCCTGATACTTATCGTTTTTATAAAAATATTTCTGCTAAAGCGGCGGCTAAGAAATTTTTGACTAATTTTGAAGATAAATTTTCTCGAGAAATGGAAACTCAAATGAGGAAGCAGGGGTTAAATTTTCAGAAGACCGTTATTTTAGCCTCTTTAGTAGAATCAGAAATCCCGCATGATATTGATAGAGCAAAAGTAGCTGGGATTTTATTTAGACGTTTAGCTAAAAGTATGCCTCTGCAAATAGATGCCACCATCATTTATATTAAATGTGAGATAAAACATCTATCTGATTGCAGAAAAATCAGTAATGGAGATTTAAAAATTAAATCAGCTTATAATACTTATTTGAATTATGGATTACCGGTGGGTCCGATTTCTAATCCCGGTTTAGGCGCCTTAAAGGCTGTTTTATATCCGGAAAGTTCGCCTTATTTGTTCTATTTATCCGACCCGAAAACCGGTAATACTATTTTTTCTAAAACCTTAGAAGAGCATAATTTAAATAAACAGAGATATCTGAGATAATTTGCTTTAGGTTTTGAAATTCATTTTTATGCTTTCTGAGATACTAAAAAAAGAAAGAGAAACTAAAAGGTTAAGTATTGACGACCTTTCTTTGCAAACTAATATTCCAAGTAAATATATTGTAGCCTTGGAAGAGTTTGATTTTGCCGCTTTGCCGGCTCCGGTTTACGTGCGGGGATATTTGAAAAAAATAGCCAAAAATTTGAATTTAAATTTTAAGGAAATTTGGGATTTATTTTTGAAAGAGTTAAATCAAACACAAGCTCCGGGAGTTGATATTTTACCGGGTAATCGTTTTGAAAGGAAAGCTAAGCCGCATTATTTTATTTTAAAAATTTTAAAAATTGCCCCGATTATTATTATCAGCGTGACTGTAATCGGATTTTTATTTTATCAAGGACGTTTATTATTGGGAGCGCCTTCGCTGAAGATAGAACGACCGGCTTTTGATTTAATTACGCAAGATACTACTGTAGTGGTGGAGGGTTATGGCCGGAGCAATACTTACGTTGTAATTAACGGTAAAGAAGTTTATTTGCCTAAGGGCGGGCATTTTATAGAGGAAATTTATTTGAATCCCGGAGTGAACGAGATTAAAATAGAAGCAGAGAGTCGTTTGGGTAAGAAGACCACGATTATTAGGAGAATCACAAAGGAGTAATGTCAAATTTCTAATATCAAATGTCAAACAAAATCTAAAGCTCAAAATCCAAAACGTTTTTGACATTAGGATTTAAAACATTGATTGGAAATTGGTAATTTGTTATTAGGATTTTTAACATGCATCATCTTATAGAATTAGAGAATGTAAAAAAGATATATGGCTCCGGAGATGAAGGAAGCACTACCCATGCCTTAGATGGGGTCTCTTTGGAAATCAAGGCTGGAGAATTCGTGGCTATTATGGGACCTTCCGGTTCTGGAAAATCAACCCTACTTCATGTATTGGGTTTTTTGGATAAGCAAACTTCCGGAAATTACTATTTTCAAGGTAAAAATAATAAAAATTATTCTGATGAAGAATTGGCGCGAATAAGAAATCAGGAAATCGGTTTTATTTTTCAATCATTTAATTTACTGCCTCGCACTAAGGTAATAGATAATGTGAAATTACCTTTGATTTATTCTGACATCAAAGAATCGGAGTGGGATAAATTAGCCGAACAAGCTATTGAATCCGTGGGATTGTTGCATCGTATTAATCATGAACCATCGCAATTATCCGGAGGAGAACAACAAAGGGTGGCCATTGCGCGAGCATTAATAAATAATCCTAAGGTTATTTTTGCCGATGAACCAACGGGGAATTTGGATTCTAAATCCGGCGAGGCTATTATGGATATTTTGCAGGATCTTAATAAAAATTATAAGCATACGATTGTGTTGGTAACACACGAAACACAAACGGCAAGAAATGCGGAAAGAATTATTCGTTTAAAAGATGGTTTGATTGAAAGCGATGAAAAAGTCGCAGAACGCTTTAGAAAGGGGAGCGGATCTCTTAAGTAATTTTTGATTATGAATTTTAAATACGGTTTGAAAAATTCTTTAAAAAATTTAAACGTGAATAGGTCGCGTTCTATTTTGACGATTTTAGGAATTGTAATCGGCATCACTTCTATTATTTTAATAATGTCTATCGGGCAGGGGGCGCAAGATTTAATTCTCAATCAAATCCAGGGGATGGGTTCCAAGGCTATTACTTTGTCACCAGGGCGACAGGCAGAAGGATTCTCTTCGTCATCAATGTTGGATTCTATCTTGAGTGATTCGTTAAAAGAAAGAGAGGTGGAGGCGCTTTTGAAAAAAAATAATGTTCCTAATATTACTAAAGTTATTCCAGTTGTTTTCGGAAACGTTACCGCTTCCTATCAATCCAATGTATATCGTTTAATGATTTTGGGAGCCACGGAAGATGTTTCGGATGTTTATGAAGTTTATCCGAATGTTGGAAATTTTTTCACAAAAGAAGATGTGGTGTCTAAAGCTAACGTGGTCGTGATTGGCAGTAAAGTAAAAACAGAATTATTCGGCGAGGATGATGCTTTGGGTAAAACCATAAAATTAAAATCAAAAGCATTTAGGGTGATTGGGGTTTTACCATCAAAAGGTCAGAGTTCTTTGGTGAATTTTGATGAATCGGCTTTCGCTCCTTATACTACGGTGCAAGAAAGTATATTGGGTATAAAATATTTTCAGCAGCTTATCATTGAGGTTGATAAAGAAGAAAATACTGAACAAGCCGTTAGCGACATTAAGACCACTTTGAGAAATTTACATGATATTACCGGTTCGAAAAATGATGATTTCAGCGTGCATACTCAGACGGATTTAGTGAAGCAGGTTGGCACAGTAACGGGAATTTTAACTTTATTTTTGACTTCGGTAGCGGCCATCTCTTTAGTGGTGGGAGGGGTGGGTATAATGAATATTATGCTTGTGTCGGTTACAGAAAGAACTAGAGAAATTGGTTTACGTAAGGCTGTGGGTGCTAATAGTAAAGATATTTTATCTCAGTTTCTTTTAGAGGCCATGATGCTCACTAGTATTGGCGGTTTTATTGGAGTCTTTTTGGGAGTTGTTTTTGGATTTTTAATTTCAATTGCGCTTACCAACGCAACAGGATTGGATTGGGAATTTTCTTTTCCTGTCGACGCGGCTTTACTGGGAATAGGGGTGGCTGTTTTAATAGGTTTGGTTTTTGGAATTTATCCGGCGAGACAAGCTTCTAAAAAAAGTCCGATTGAAGCATTGAGGTACGAATAATTTTTTTATTTTTATAAAATTTTTTAAAAATGGTTATCCACATCTTGCGGGATAACTATTTTTTGTTATATTTAAAGTAGTAGGAAGAAAAAATGTTAGATATAAAAATTTCAGAACACCTGAAAAAAATTTCTCAATCAAGTGAAGCAGTGAAGAATCAATTTTATTTTTCTGATTCCGAATTTTTTTGTGGCGATAAAAATGATTGTCAGAGTTTTGACGACCCGCTTATGGAAGATGAACATGAAAAGACAAAAGGTTTGATTCATAAATATGAAAATCGTGCCTTAATTCTTCTCACTTTAACCTGCGCTTCTTATTGTCGGTTTTGTACGCGTCGTCGCAGAGTGTCTGATATTGAAAAAGGTGTTATAACCAAGGCCGACATCAGAAATATGTCGGTTTATCTTTACGCGCATCCGGAAATAAAAGAATTAATTTTTTCCGGTGGCGACCCTTTTACCGTTCCGAAAACTTTAAAATACGCTTTGAGGGTTTTTTCCAAACTCCCTCAAATAAAAATAATCAGAATCGGCACGCGCACACCGGTTTCTAATCCTTGTTTTGTGAATAAGGGAATTTTAACTGCTATAAAAAAATCCAAAAAACCGATTTATGTGATGATTCATTTTGAACATCCGGCGGAGATAAGTAAAAGAACAATGGCAGCTTGTTTAAAATTGAGAAAAGCCGGAGCCATACTTTTCAGTCAGAGTGTCTTTCTAAAGGGCATCAATGACTCTTATGAAATTCTTTATGAATTGTTTACCCGTTTGATTGAAATTGGAGTGAAACCGTATTATTTATATCGTTGCGACCCGGTAAAAGGTATTGAACATTTTCGCGTTGATTTTGAAAAAGAAATTGAAATTGCCACGCGTTTGAGAAAAAGTCTTTCTGGTTTAGCTTGGCCTCTTTATGTTATTGATACACCCAATGGCAATGGAAAGGTGCCGGTGCCGTTGGATTTTTGGGATTTTAATCACAATCAATTTAGCGACTTCAATGATGAAATAAAAACAGTGATTTAAAAATTGGTTGCAAAATATTAATTTTTTTGTTAAATTTAAAGTGGTTATTTAATAATTGGCTTATTTTTTGTTAAAAGCCAAATAAAATAAGGAGGATTTCAATGAAGAATAATACATTGATTTTTCTAATAATTTTTTCTTTGGTTTTTCCAATTTTTTGTTATACTGAAAATAATTTATCGGAAAATAATTATTTGGAGCCCCCAATAGAGATTTTGTCGGTGGCAGAGATAGATGGTTATCAGATTAATTTTTTTGGATTTCAGGGGAACAAACCGAGTTTTTTTCAAAAATTTCTTCCACCAAAAAGAGTCAGAAAATTTGATATTATGATTGACGTTGAAGGGGTTAAAATTTTTAATTATCAACAATTGGATGCAATGGTGGAAAAAGCGAAAGATGAATTAAAGAGGTTGTATATTAATGGGGCGAGATTAAAAATTATTGTAATAAAAGAAAAAAAGTAATAAAAAAATCCCCCGACAGTATTGTCGGGGGATTTTTCTTTTAAAATTTATTCTGTTTTAATGGCTTGAGTGGGGCAGGAATCAACGGCTAATTTCAGAGTTTCTTCATTAATCTCGGCTGATTTTTTTACGGTTGATTTTCCTTCTTTGTTTAATTCAAAGATTTCTGAAGCTAAGGCCACACAAGTGCCACAACCAATACATTTTTCTCTATCCACGATTATTTTTTTACTCATTTACCCAGTGAAATAAGATTCGGGGACTTTTATACAATCACCCTTGTTCTTATTATTTATATTTATTCTGTGCGACTAAGTTTATTATACTCGCCCCGAATCTATTCGCCGTGGAGGCGAATATTTCACGGGGTGAATTTTTTACCTGGCGTACCAGGTAGTAGAAATCCGATATTTGCTTCTGGGTTGTTTTTTGATGCGAGGTTTTTTAAATTGGCAATAATATAATAATATTTATCTTTTCAAATGACCGCAATTTTACTAATCGGATTTTCACTACCTGGCGTA
>CAZTRS010000019.1:0-2109 GCA_964616795.1 uncultured Candidatus Saccharibacteria bacterium | reverse complement strand
TTTATCTTTTCAAATGACCGCAATTTTACTAATCGGATTTTCACTACCTGGCGTACCAGGTAGTAGAAATCCGATATTTGCTTCTGGGTTGTTTTTTGATGCGAGGTTTTTTAAATTGGCAATAATATAATAATATTTATCTTTTCAAATGACCGCAATTTTACTAATCGGATTTTCACTACCTGGCGTATTCTACTGCCCTAGTTTCTCTAATAACGTTTACTTTAATCTCTCCCGGATATTTAAGGTCAGATTCAATTTTAGCGGCAATATCTTTAGCTAAGTTTAAAGCCCCCAAATCATCAATTTTTTCCGGTACGACAAAGATTCTTAATTCACGCCCAGCTTGAATGGCATAGGCTTTTTCTACACCCTTGAATTGAGTGGCGATTTTTTCCAGCTCCTCCAAGCGTTTAATGTAGTTTTCTAAAGAATCACGGCGCGCTCCCGGACGGGCGGCGGAGATAGCATCAGCTGCCGCTACAATATATGATTCCGGAGTTTCAAAGGGATAATCCTCATGGTGGGGTTCCATGGATTTAATGATTTCCTCGGACATGCCATATTTTTGTAATATTCTTTTTCCCAATTCTACGTGAGTGCCCTCTACTTCATGGTCAATGGCTTTCCCAATGTCGTGTAATAAGGCGCCCTTTTTGGTTGTTTCTATATTGGTACCTAATTCTCCGGCTAGCATACCGGCGATATGGGCCACTTCAATGGAGTGTTGTAAGACATTCTGGCCATAACTATAGCGGAAATTTAATCTACCCAAAAGATAAACGATTTCTTTGGGTAAATCCAAAATTCCCACTTCATAAACAGCGCTTTCCCCGGCTTCTTTGATTTTATCATTAATTTCTTTTTTAGCTTCTTCCACCTTTTCTTCAATTCTGGCCGGTTGAATTCTTCCATCTTTCACTAATTTTTCCAAAGCTAATTTAGCGATTGCTCTTCTGATGGGGTCAAAAGAGGAAAGAGTAATGGTATCCGGAGATTCATCAATAATGATATCAACACCAGTTAAACGTTCTAGGGTACGAATGTTTCTTCCTTCACGTCCGATGATTTTACCCTTTAATTCTTCATCGGGGATAGTGACAAAACTGGTAGTTACTTCGGCCACATTGGAACGACTTAAACGCTGAATGGCCACGCGCATGATTTCTAAAGATTGTTTTTCTATTTCATCACGCTTTTCGCGTTCTAATTTTTGTAATAAATTGGCAGTTTCTTGCTTGGATGTCTGCTCTATTTTTTTAAACAACTCATCGGTTGCTTCTTTTTTAGTGAGATTGGCCACGCGTTCCAATTCTTTTTCTGCTTGCCCCTGCATTTCTTCAATGCGAACTTTGACGCCTTTTAATTTGGCGATACTTTGTTCTAAATCTTTATCCTTTTTGTCATTTTCCGAAAGTTTTTGATTGAGAATACCCTCACGTTGGTTTAAGCGTTGTTCAAAAACCGAAAGTTCTTTTTTTCGGTCGCGTTCTTCATTTTTTACTTCGTCTAAAATTTCAGATGCTTTGTCTTTAGCAGCTAAAATTGTTTCCCGAGCTTTAGCGCGGGCATCTTCTAATTGGGCTTTGATAGTGAGTTCTACGGAATTGGCTCTTTTTTGACCAAGGATATGTCTAATCCAGTAGCCAATGCCGATTCCGGCAATTCCCGCTAACATTCCCAACAATGCCAAAATACGCGTACTCATTTTGCAATGATTCGCTTTTCAAAGTGAAATTTTTCCAACCAAGGAAACTAAGAATTTTAATCTCTCTTAGTGGAGTTTGATAAGCACAGTTTTTCAAGCGAATAAATTTTGGTTAATCCATTGCCCAAATTAATCGGGTAATGGTCAGGTGACTTAAATAATTACAAAGTAATTATACCATATTATTATTGAAAATCAAACCCCGCGCCTTTTGTGAAATCGCCTTATTAAAAATAAGGCGCTCCCGTATTAAAATTATTTATAAAAGGCGCGAGGTGGGATACAATCATAATATTTTTAATAAAACGAAGCTTTTTGATATAATAAAAAATACAAAATAAATAGTAAAAAGTATCAGTCAATAACATTCCGACATTCTCAAGAATGTCGGAATGTTATGA
>CAZTRS010000018.1:0-12642 GCA_964616795.1 uncultured Candidatus Saccharibacteria bacterium | reverse complement strand
GCTCGCCTACTTGGACTTGGTTATCCCGGTGGCCCCGCCATATCTCAGCAAGCTGAGATATGGAAATCCCAAATCCCAACAACCAATAACCAATCAAATCATAAGTCTAAAATTCAAAATATTTCATTCAAACTCCCCCGCCCCATGATTAATACTAAAGATTTTGACTTTTCTTTTTCCGGATTAAAAACCGCGGTTTTATATTTAGTCCAAGATTTAAAAAAACAAAATAAAAATATTAAAAAACTGACTCCGGCTTTATGTTATGAAATCCAAGAAGCTATCAATGAAACGTTGGTGAAAAAAACCATAGCCGCTGCCAAAAAATACAAAACTAAATCAATTATTTTGGGTGGAGGTGTTATTGCTAATCAATCTCTTAAAGAAAAATTTATTCAGACCATTAAAAAAGAAGCACTAAAAATTAATTTTCTGGCTCCAGAAAGAAAATTTACCACTGATAACGCCGCTATGATTGCTATTGTTGCTTACCTCAATAAGAATATTAAGAAAATTAATTGGAAAAATCTTAAAGCTAACGCTAATTTAAAATTTTAAAAAAAATCAAAAAACATCTTATGCCCATCAATTCATACCACCACAGTATGAATTGATTTTTTAATAAGTATTTGCTAACATCAAAATGGAAATTTAAAAAATAAACTCGCCTTCACTAAAGTTTTGGCGGGCAAGGGAGAAAAAATGAAAGAAAGAATTTCTAAAGATTATTATTATTTAAAAATAGCTGAAGCAGTAAGGTCGGGAGCAGTTTGTTTAAGAAGAGCTTTTGGTTCTGTTATAGTTAGGGACGACCAAATAGTCGCCACTGGCTACACTGGTGCTCCACGCAAAACACCGGACTGTTCCCAAAGAGGATTTTGTTTACGTCAAAAATTAAATATTCCATCGGGTCAACAATATGAACTCTGCCGCAGTGTCCATGCCGAACAAAATGCTATCATCAACGCCGCTCGTGCTGGAGTTTCATTATTAGGCGGAGATATTTATACATTTGGCTCAGAAACAGAAAGTGAAAAAATTATCAGTGCTATTCCCTGCACTATGTGCAAAAGAATGATTGTTAATGCCGGATTAAAAAGAGTAATTTGTTCCATCGCCCTAAAAGAACTACGTGCTAATTTAAGATTTTTTGATTATAAAGTCTATAATGTTGAAGATTGGGTAAAATTCTGGCAAGACCACGATATTACCGAAGACCCCGAGGTCTACGGAAAAACTCCTGAAAAATAAAAAACTCATCCCCGCTGTCATCCGACAGCGGGGATTTTTAATAAAAATTTAATAAAAAAAACCTGCTAATATTATAGCAGGAAGCAGTTTTAAGACATGCTTCGGTCTTTAAATTATTATTCAACCGCCATTTTCACGCTCACCGCCGCAATGACAATCAAAAAAACGACAATTGCCACTCCAGCGGGAACTATTAAACCGTTGGAGACAATCTCTTTCTTCCATGTTTCTGAAAGAAGAGATATCGTGACTACTATCGCTGAATATACACAAGCGACAGCAGCAGTCATCCCAAAAAAGAATTTTTTCATTTTTCCTCCTTTTTTGAGTATATCATAAAACATAATATAAGTCAATATAATTAATTATTTTTATTTGACCCTGCTTCAACGCATAATTCTTATTTTTATTTTTTTCTGTTCTCTCCCTCCACTCACCTCCGCTCCCTCTTCGTTATGTCGCACAATATTGTTTCACAAAACTTGTGAAACATAATGAGCAAATAAAAAACCTACTTTTCTAAATATAAAGATTTTAAGCCATTTTCTGAAAAATACCGTTTTTGGATGTTTCACGTGAAACACTTTGAACCATTTTTTACATATCACTTTTGGCATAAAATGTTTCACGTGAAACATTTTATGCTATTTCTAAGTATTTTAATACACCGGAAGTCGAAAATGTCCCACCCCACCATGGCGGGGTAAACGTGAAACATTTGCCAGCCGGCGAATCAGCTGTTTTACAAAGAACCAATTTTTCCCCAAACATGCCAAATCTGGCACAAAGTGTTTCACGTGAAACACTTTGTGCCAGATTTTGACCCTCCCCCTAATTATTGTGTCGCACAATATTGTTTCACAAAACTTGTGAAACACTTTTATTCCACTAAACAACCCTGGGACTAAAGATGTAACTTCAACTCCTTGAGTCATTAGAAGTCCGATGCAATCGGCAAATATTTTTAATATCTTACTTAATAGGTCTTGTGACGACTTTTTTCTAATGGGGTAAATTTGCCCCAAAACTCAGTTGGGGATAAAATGTAGATAAGTCATCATGGATACTCAAAAACAAACCATCGGAAAAATAGGAGAAAAATTAGCTTGCCAATATTTGGAAAAAAATGGCTACAAAATAATCCAACAAAACTATTGGGAAAAGTGGGGCGAGATTGATATTATTTGCCAAAAGAAAAATAAAACAATTTTTGTAGAAGTAAAAACTATGAAAGAAACTAATGAATCAGGATTGAAGCCGGAAGATCAAATGAGTCAAAGTAAAATATCCAAATTTAAAAAAATTTCTCTCAGTTATGCCAATCATCATAAAATAGAAGACTGGCAAATGGATATGATGGCCATAGAATTAGACAACGATAATAATTTAAAAAATATTCGCTATTGGGAAAATGTTTCTTAGTATCACTGTATCGCTAAGAAATGATTTTTAACAAAAGCCTCTGTTTGAAACAGAGGCTCCGTCTTCCCAATGACAAACAACTTTAAATTTTTATTCTTTCAAAATATTTTCCCAAAACAGGAATAATAAATATTTTTTCATTCAACGCCCGTATTATCCCCCAAATACAAAAAATAACACTAATAAAATAAAATAATCCCACAAGAAAATTTCCCAAATAAGGAATAGCGTATAAAAGAGGGGAAAACGCAAAAATCATTATTTCCACAACAAACATCGCCAATCCCTGTTTAGCATGCATACGAGAAAAATAGCTTTTTCTCCTAAATAATAGAGGTACCAAAAACAAAATAAAAAGATAAGAAAGAGCTGCCACGGCTTTATTGTTTTTCACATCTTCTTGGTCAAAAGAATAATTTTGTTCCATAGTTAAATTATATCAGAATTTTTCTGATAATAAAATTGATTTTTTGTGGAGGAAGGAATAGAATGAGAATGAATTAGATATTCTTTTGAAATTGGAAATTTGATATTTGAAATTTTATTACTATGTCCGGACATTCTAAATGGGCACAAATCAAACACAAAAAAGCTTCCACCGACGCAAAAAAAAGCGCTGTTTTTTCCAAGCTCACGGCCTTTATCACTATAGCGGCTAAGGAAAAAGGAGGAGATATTAGTTCCAATCCCAAATTAAGAATGGCTATTGAAAAAGCCAAATCTTTTAATATGCCCGCAGAAAATATTGAACGCGCCATCAAAAAAGGCACCGGCGAGTTGGAAGGACAAATATTGGAAGAATTATTTATTGAGGCTTATGCTGAAAATGGTAAGCCACTTTTAATCACCGCCGTCACCGATAATAAAAACAGAACTATCTCTGAAATCAAACATATCCTTAGTAACTTTGAAGGGAAAATGGCTAATAGCGGAAGCGTTAAATGGATGTTTGAAGAAAAGGGGCAAATCATTTTAGAGAAACAAAAAATAAACGATGAATCTGAATTAACCTTAATTGAATCTGGCGCCGAAGACTTTAAGGAAGAAAATGAAACAACTATTATTATTTGCAAACCGGAAAATTTGGAAAAACTCAAAGAAGCAATTTTAAAATCCGGCTATAAAATATCAGAAAGCTTAGTAACTTTTCTTCCAAAAAATCCAGAAACAATTCCCGAAGAAGAAAAAAACCATTTAATAAAATTATTTGAAGCTTTAGATGACCAACAAGACGTCGCGGAAATTTATTCAACTATAACTTTTTAATATGAAAATTTTGGGGATTGATCCCGGTACAAAAAGAATGGGTCATGGTTTAATTGAAATTGATGAGAGAAAAAATATTCAAGCCGTTGATTTTGATTGTTTTGAAACAAAATACAAAAAAGAGGGGGAAGTTTTAAAAGATATTTTTGAAAAAACCATGTTTCTTCTAAAAAAACATGAGCCCGATGTCTTAGCTTTGGAAAAAATCTTCTTTTTCAAGAATCACAAAACCGCCTTTCAGATCAGCCAGGCTAGAGGAGTAATTTTATTGGCAGCTCAAATACAAAAAACTAAGACCTTTGAACCAACTCCTTTAGAAATTAAAACTTGCCTTACGGGTTATGGCCGCGCTGATAAAAAAGCCGTGGCTATGATGATTAAAAAAACCTTAAAACTGGAAAAGATGCCCAGATTGGATGATACTACTGATGCTTTGGCTTGCGCTGTCACAGCTTTTTATTTACAAAAATTCAAAAATTAAAAAGATTGAATGAAAAACCTTTTGTTTCACAAGGGATTTATAAGGTCATCCGAGTATTTTCGATTTTTATCATTTTTTAAAAAGTTATCCACAGACAATGCACTTTTAGTCAGTTTGTTATTTATATTGATATTTACTATCATATCTATATAAAATAAGGATGAGATTACTTAATTTCACAATATTATAAAAGATTTGTGAATAGAGAATATTCCAACTATTTTTTCTAAAATTATGGAACTACAAGAACTATGGCAATTAGTATTAGGGGAGCTGGAACTGCAAATTTCCAAACCTAATTTTCAAACTTGGTTAAAAAACAGTTTTTTGTCAGATAAAAAAGATGAAACCGTCTGTCTTTCCTTGGAAAGCGCTTTTGCCAAAGAATGGGTCTCTAATAAATACCACAAAATCATCTTAAAAATCATTAGAAATTTTGACCCAGAAATAAAAGATATTATTTATCAGATTCAACCCAGTGAAGAAAAAACCAAAACCCTCGTTTCTTCTCATATTAAAAAATTGGAGACGGATATTCTTTCTAAAACATTGGATTTTCCCAGTTACAGTATTGATTCTAAAACCGGACTTAATTCCCGATACACTTTACAAAATTTTGTGGTGGGCGCCAATAATGAATTAGCTTATTCCGCCGGTCTAGGAGTAATTAATGAATTAGGAAAAAAATATAATCCACTTTTTATTTATGGCGGTGTAGGTTTGGGAAAAACTCATTTAATTCAGGGAATAGGAAATGAATTAAGAAAACTTTCAAAAAACAAAATTAACATCCGTTATGTAAGCAGTGAAACATTTACCAATGAAGTAATTAATGGCATTAGAATGAAAAGAATGGATGATTTAAAAAATAAATACAGAAAAGTGGATGCTTTAATTATTGATGATATTCAATTTATTAGCGGCAAAGAAGCAACTCAACAGGAATTTTTCCACACTTTTAACGCTTTATATGAAAATAATAAACAAATAATTATTTCCTCCGACCGTTCTCCTTATCTTTTATCCACATTAGAAGAGCGTTTACGTTCCAGATTTGAAGGGGGTATGGTGGCTGATATCTCTTATCCGGACCATGAGACCAGAGTAGCTATTTTAAAGACTAAAATGGATTCCCAGGGTAAAGAAATTATTCTTAATAATGAAATTTTTGAGTTAATAAGCCAAAAATTCCCTTATAATATCAGGGAATTAGAAGGAGCTTTAATCAGGTTAATAGGCATGCTTAAAATCAGAAAATTAACTCCTACTTTAGAAAATGCTTCATCTATCTTAGATGAGATTAATAATCACAGAATTAGAATGATTTCTCCAGATATTATCATTGCTACAGTAGTAGAATTTTATAATTCCACAGAAAAAGAAATTCTAAGTCATTCTCGAAAGAAAGAATTGGTAAAACCCAGGCAAATCATTATGTATTTACTCAGAGAAGATTTAAAAAATTCATTTTCTATGATTGCTAGAAAGTTGGGTAATCGTGATCATACCACCATTCTTCATGCATATAATAAAATTTCCAAAGATATTATTAAAAATAAAATGTTGTCTCAGGAAATAAATTTGATTAAAGAAAAAATATATAATAATAACTAAACACTTTATACCAACTTATACATAATTAATTCAATGTTTTTCCACAAGTTATCCAATAAAAATATGTTTTTATTAAAGGGTTTTATATAATTTATCATCGTAAAAAGTCGAATACTACTATTACTACGAATTATATATGAAAATTATAATATTAAGAGAAAATTTAAAAAATGCTTTCTCAAATGTAGAGAGAGCAATTGGAGTATCTAATGTCTTACCTATTCTAAAAAATATATTAATTAAAACAGAAAAAGGAAGAATTAAGATTTCCGCCACTGATTTAGAAATAGGAATTACCAGTTGGATAAACGGAAAGATTGTGGAAGAGGGGGGGATAACTGTACCGGCAAATATTTTTGGAGCTATTATAAATAATATATCCGATTCTAAACTGGAATTAGAAACCATTGATTCTAAATTAAAAATTATCACTGAAAAATCACAAAATATTATTCAAGGAATAAAAGAAGGTGATTTTCCTATTATTCCTACTGTAAAAATTACTGAATATTTAGAGATGAAAACATCTTATTTAAGAAAATCATTAAATCAGGTAGTTTGCGCCGCTTCTGCCACCGATAGAAGACCGGAAATAAGCGGAGTTTTATTTTGGTTAAAGGATAAAAAAATAAAATTAGTGGCTACCGATACTTTTAGATTAGCGGAAAAAACCATTAAATCAGAAGATTTTAAAACAGATTTGGATGATATTAAGATAATTATTCCTTTTAAAACCGTACAAGAAGTGATAAAAATATGTGAAAATGACGGGAAAGTAAAGATATTTATTGATAATCACCAAGTTTTGTTTAATTTTGATGATGTAGAGATAATTTCCCGTTTAATTGAAGGGTCTTTCCCTGATTATGAAGCAATTATTCCTCAAGATATTCAAACTTCAGTTTTTGTAGAAAAAGAAGAATTATTTAATGCGGTAAAATTATCCTCTGTTTTTGTGGGTAAAGTG
The DNA here is from genome assembly GCA_964616795.1 of uncultured Candidatus Saccharibacteria bacterium. Lineage (GTDB taxonomy): Bacteria > Patescibacteriota > Minisyncoccia > UBA6257 > JAAZHW01 > DAONDV01. Next base: position 5,641 of record CAZTRS010000018.1, on the reverse strand, counting down.
AATGATATTAAAATAAAAACAGAAAATAATAAAATAGAAATATCCGGAAGAGAAACGGCTATCGGAGAAAATAAAACTAATTTAGAAGCTGAAATTAAAGGAGAAAAACAAGAATTAGTTGTTAATTGGCATTATTTATTGGATGGATTAAAAGGAATGGAATCTAATGATGTTTATGTGGGTTTAAACGGAGAAATAAAACCCATTCTTATTAAACCAGAAAAAGAAGAAAATTATTTTTATATTTTAATGCCTATTAAAAATAATTACTAAATAATAATATCAATATACGAATAATACGAATACATATTTGTATAATTAGTATGCATTAGTATAATCGCAGCGAGGGAGTAAGGTAAGAATATTAATTATTACTTTACGACCGAGCAAGATTATATAGCGAAGCGTATATATTAGTATTGCTTGTCAATGGATAAATATGGAAAGAGATAAAGCTTTTGAGTTATTAAAAAATAAAATTAAAAGTAAAAATATGATTAAACATTGCCTTGCTGTTGAGGTATGTTTAAGAAAATTAGCGGAATATTTTAAAGAAGATATTGATAAATGGGGGATGGCAGGATTACTTCATGATTATGATTATGAGGAAATGTTGGAATTTCCGGAAAAACACGCTTTAGTGGGAGCAGATGAATTAGAAAAATTAGGATTAGATAAAGAATCGGCTCAAGCCATTCGCGCTCATAATGAAGCCAACGGCACACCCAGAAACACTAGGTTTGAAAAGGCTATTTATAGTGTTGACCCTATGACCGGATTAATTGTGGCCGCAGTTTTAGTTTTGCCCAGTAAAAAAATATCAGAATTAACCATTGAATCAATTTTAAATAGAATTAAAGAAGAAAGATTTGCTGCTGGAGCTAAAAGAAAAAATATTTTAGCTTGTTCCGAATTTGGATTATCTTTAGAACAATTTTCCAAAATTTGTTTAGAAGCTATGCAGGGAATTAGTAATGAATTGGGGTTGTGATAAATAGAGGGTTGAGGGTAGTGAATAGAGAGTGGTTTTAATTTCATACACTACACACCATCTTCTACTTTCTACATTCTAAACCATGAAAATATTAGCGGAAAACAGAAAAGCAAAATTTGATTATGAAATTTTGGAAACATTAGAAGCAGGTATTGCCTTGCTGGGTTTTGAAGTAAAGTCAGTGAAAGCCGGACAAGTTTCTATGGAAGGTTCTTTCGCTAATGTTTATAATGGAGAATTATATTTATTAAACGTTAATATTCCGGCTTGGCAGCCCAAAAATGCGCCCAAAGATTTTGATGCCGGCCGTTCCAGAAAATTACTTTTACACAAAGAAGAGATAAATCACCTAATTGGAAAAATAAAAGAAGCTAAAACCAATATTATTCCCTTAGCCTTTATTTTGCAGAATAATAAAATCAAGGTGCAATTAGGCATTGGTAAGAGTAAAAAAAAGGGTGATAAAAGAGAAACTATTAAAGAAAGGGAGTTTCAGAGAGAAAAATCTCGAGAATTAAAAGACTATTAGATAAAAATTAACAATTTACAATTAATAATTTTCAATAAATTAGCAATAAAACAATTTACGAATTGAAACATTGAAAATTCAATGTAAATTGAGAAATAGTAATTGATAATTGAATTTATCTAACCCATTATTATTGTAAAAAGATATATTATTTACTCTTGCAAATATTGTTAAAATGTATTATATTCACTACCTGGGGATGATGGGCCTCGAAGCAAAGCAGATCCGAAAGAGTCAGATTGAGGGAGCTCTGATACCTCATTAAAAGCTCAGGCAACTCATAACTGCTAAAAATAACAGTTTACCGGTTTTCGCTTTTGCGTAAAACCCGCTACTAAATACGTTCTCATCGGTTTAGTTAGTGTTATACTTGAGATAGATTTCTTCGGGATGGTTTTGCCTAGGAGAAGCGACAAATTCAAGACCAAGGACTGACCTTTTTCCGGTTTAGATGTCAGTTTCTAAAAAACCGGATATATCTGTAGCGCTCTCACGAAAAGCTTTGTTGACGCGGGTTCAACTCCCGCCATCTCCACCCCGCACCTTTTGCGAATAAACCCGCTAAAGGCGGGTAAAAACGTAAGTTATATTCGCAAAAGGTGCGGGGTCCACTACTTCGCTTCCCTTTGGAAGATTCGTAAGTGCAAGCACTATTTTATAAAATAATAAATATAAATCTAGTCGCATTATAAAAATATCAGCTCAAAACTGATCCGCCTCAGGCGGAAAAAACACACATATTTTTAAAAGATATAATACTAACAATTACATAAGGGCGAGAGAATTAAGAGTGATTGATGATACCGGAGCTAATTTAGGCGTGATGCTTACTACCGAAGCTTTAAATTTAGCCAAAGAAAAACAATTGGATTTGATTGAAATTTCTCCGGAAGCTAATCCGCCAGTAGCTAAAATCCAAGATTTTGGGAAATTTCTTTATCAGAGAGAAAAAGAAGAAAAAAAACAACGCGCCAAGCAGAAAGCTGATATTATGAAAGGCATTCGTCTTACTTTTAATATTGGTGAGCACGATATGGAAGTAAGAGCCAAGAAGGCCGAAGAGTTTTTGGAGACTTGCTCCAAGGTTTTTATTGAATTAGTCTTGCGGGGAAGAGAAAAGGGTAAGAGGGATTTTGCTAAACAGAAGATTGAAGAATTTTTGACAATGATTAAAAAACCGTATAAAATAATTCAACCTATCAAGGGTACGCCCAGAAGTTTAATTATTATAATCGGGAAATAAGATAATAATACCAATATACGAATTGTACGAATGATATGAATACGTATTTGTATGATTAGTATGCATTAGTATATTAGTATTGCTTGTCGTAAACAAACATGTTAAAAACCAATAAAGCCATAGCTAAACGGGTAAAACTTTCCAAAAATGGGAAACTTTCCCGCCGACCACTCGGACAAAATCATTATAAATCTAAATTAACCGGTGAGCAGAATCAAAAAAAGCGCCGGACTCTTGGATTTAATAAAGTTGATGAAAAGGTCATAAAAAGTTTTATTCCACACGGAAATTAATAAATAATAATAAACAACATATGCCCAGTACGAGAATTTCCAATTGGCTTTAGCCATATATTGGTTACCTCAATGAGCATAAGATAATAAAAAGGTCTAGTTTAATATATATAATAAAGGAATTTCTAAAGCCTATAACAATATTTGGAAATTCCTCTACTGGGTATGGTAAGAGTAAAGAGAGGAAAAACAGCGCATAAAAAAAGAGAGAAGCTTTTAAAATATACCAAAGGCTTTAATTGGGGCAGAAAATCTAAAGAAAGAGCCGCTAAAGAGGCCCTACTTCATGCCTGGAGCCATGCTTTTGATGACCGTCGCAAAAAGAAAAGAGTTAATCGTCAATTGTGGCAAGTGAAGATTAATGCTTCCAGCCGTGAATTGGGAACTAGCTACAGCAAGTTAACTAATCAATTAAAAAAGAAAAATATTAATATTAACAGAAAAGTTTTATCTGAATTAGCTGTAAATCATCCAAATATTTTTGCAGCTATAGTAAAGGAGGCGAGCAAATAGATAATAATACCAATTACGAATATTAGTATTATTCGTATGAATTCGTATATTAGTATTGCTTGTCGTAAACAATTATGCTTACTAGGATTTTAAAAAAATTAGGCAAAAAAGATGCCATTCACGAATTTAAGGAGCTTTTAGAAAAAGACAAAGCCAAATTAACTATTGATTTGGATAATGTAAAAGCGCCGGATGCCGATGAATTCGCTCCTCTGCCGTCTTTCGGTGACGGAGATGATTTGAGCATTGAAGCTGACCAAGTGGAGGAAATCGGCAATGCTTTGGCTGTGAAAGAAGTTTTAGAGAAGAAATTAGATAAAATCAATTCAGCTTTAGAAAGAATCAAAAAGGGGGAATACGGAATTTGTGAATCTTGTGGAAAAGAAATTGAATTAAGAAGATTAAGAGTAGAGCCAGCTGCGACTCTTTGCACCAAGTGTGTTAAGAAAATGACAGGTCAAGGGAAAAAGAGTTAAAGATTATGACTGCGAAAATTTATTCTGCTGCTTTAATAGGGATTAAGGCGCAACCCATAGAAGTGGAGGTGGACTTAGGGTCCGGCCTCCATTCTTTTAATATCGTGGGTTTAGCAGATAAAGCCGTAGATGAATCTAAGGACAGAGTTTCTTCAGCTATTAAAAATAGCGGAGCTTCGCCTCCGCAAAAACAAAATCGGAGAATCACTGTTAATTTAGCTCCGGCGGATTTAAAAAAAGAAGGTTCAGTTTATGATTTAGCCATTGCCATTGGTTATCTTTTGGCCTCTAAACAAATGGCGGATTTTGAAACAGGTAATAAGGTTTTTTTGGGAGAATTGGCTTTAGATGGCACTATTAGGCCTGTTCATGGAGTGTTGCCAGTGGCTTTAATGGCTAAGGAAAAAGGATTTGAATATTTGATTGTGCCGAAGAAAAATATTCGGGAAGCGGCGATTGTGAAAGGAGTCAAAGTAATTGGCGTGGAAAAATTATCAGACTTGATGGAATATTTAGAAGGTAAAAAAGAAATTGATGAAAGTCCTGAAATAAAATTAGAACAATTGGAAAGCACAGAATATGGAGCGGATTTTTCTCAGGTGCGCGGACAAGAACAAGCCAAGCGGGCTTTGGAGATTGCCGCTGCTGGCGGACATAATATTTTAATGGTGGGCTCGCCTGGTTCAGGGAAAACTATGTTAGCCAAAGCTTTGCCATCTATTTTGCCGGAAATGTCTCTTGATGAAGCTTTGGAAGTCACCCAGATTTATAGCGTCTGCGGACTAGTGCCTCTAGATAAACCCTTGATTTGCGCTCGGCCGTTTCGTAGCCCTCATCACACTGCGTCTAACGTGGCTCTGGTGGGGGGTGGCACTTGGCCGAAACCGGGTGAAATCAGCTTAGCTCATCGCGGAGTTTTATTCGCTGATGAGATTGCGGAGTTTCCCAGAAATGTTTTAGAAGCTTTGCGCCAACCTTTGGAAGATGGAGTAGTGACTGTGAGTAGAGTGCAAGGCACAGTTTCTTTTCCTGCCAAATTTATTTTAGTAGCCGCTATGAATCCTTGTCCTTGTGGCTATTATGGCGACCCGGAAAAAGAATGTAAATGTTCTCCGGCCGAGATTTTGCGTTATCAAAAAAGATTATCCGGACCATTGATGGACAGATTGGATATTCAAATTGAAGTGCCGCGAGTAAAATACGATGAATTAAAATCCGAAAAGAAAAGTGAAACTTCCGAAGAAATCAGAAAAAGATTAAAACAATGCCGAATGATTCAAGCCCAAAGATTTCAATTTTTGGGTAGAAGAATATTTTCCAATAGTGAAATGAATTCGCCGGAAGTGGAAAGGATTTGTCAGATGGATAATCAAGCGGAGGAATTGTTGAAAAAAGCCATTGAAGAATGGTATTTGTCCGCGCGGACGTATTATAAGATACTAAAAGTAGCGCGGACTATTGCTGATTTGGCGAATAGCGAGAAAATCAACACTAGCCACCTCGCTGAGGCGCTGAGATACCGCATTAAAACTGAAAACTAATAGTAAATAGTACAAAACAAATCCGCCAATGAGGCGGGAAGACGGAAAATTA